>NZ_JAIVPF010000039.1:0-92314 GCF_053528595.1 Leucobacter sp.
GGCCGCCCTTCACGAAGTGCTCCCACAGCTCCTCGACGAGCTTGCCGTGGTTGGGCAGGTGCACCTCGACGCCCTCGGCGTCGGCGATGGCCTGCAGCTCGTCGACGCCGGTCTCGGGCGTGATCTCGCGGCCGGCGGCCTCGGAGAGGGTGCCGTACATCGAGATGCGGTCCCAGTCGCCGCCCAGGTCGAAGAGGGTGCCGTCGGCCCACTCCACGACGTGGGCTCCCTCGCGCTCGGTGCCGGCGTTGGCGGCGAGCGCGGCGTTCTGCACGAGCGCCTGGGTGAGGTCGGCGATGCCGTTGTAGTCGGTGTACGCCTGGTAGGCCTCGAGCATGGCGAACTCGGGGCTGTGGGTGGAGTCGGCGCCCTCGTTGCGGAAGTTGCGGTTGATCTCGAAGACGCGCTCGAGCCCGCCGACGGCGGCGCGCTTGAGGTAGAGCTCGGGCGCGATGCGCAGGTACAGCTCGGTGTCGAAGGCGTTGGAGTGCGTCACGAACGGGCGGGCCGACGCGCCGCCGTGCATGGTCTGCAGCATCGGGGTCTCGACCTCGATGAAATCGCGCTCGGCGAACGTCTGGCGCAGGCTCGCCATGGTGCGCGCGCGGGTCACCACGTTGACGCGGGCCTGCTCCCGCTGGATGAGGTCGAGGTAGCGCTGGCGCACGCGCGTCTCCTCGTTGAGCTCCGCGTACATGTTGGGCAGCGGGGCGAGCGCCTTGGCGGCGATCCGCCACTCGCGCACCATGATCGAGAGCTCTCCGCGGCGGCTCGAGATCACCTCGCCGCTCACGAAGAGGTGGTCGCCCAGGTCGACGAGTTCCTTGTACCGCGCGAGCGACTCCTCGCCCACCTCGGCGAGGCTCACCATCGCCTGGATGCGGGTGCCGTCGCCGGCCTGCAGCGAGGCGAAGCAGAGCTTGCCGGTATTGCGCTGGAAGACGACGCGGCCCGCGACGCCGACGGTCTCGCCCGAGGGGCTGTCCGGGGTCTCCTCGAGGTGGCCCCAGCGGGCGCGCACGGCGGGGATCGTGGTGGTGACGGGCACCGTCACGGGGTACGCGCCGCCCGCCGGATCGGCCTCGGCGTTCAGCTTGTCGCGCTTCTCCAGGCGCACGCGCTTCTGCTCGAAGATCTCCTCGGCGTTCTCGACGCTCTCGGCGGGTGCGGTCTGCTCGCTCATCTGGGCGGGTTCCTCTGGTGATCTCGGACTCTGTGATTCGGATGTCTGCGCTCGTTCAGCCGGGCGCATCGCGCACTCGATCCGGTTCGGGCGTACCGATCCATCTTAGAGGTTCCGCCGCGAGGGGGCTTCGAGAGTCCGGGCCGCACGCGATCCATCGCCGCCGCCCGGCCCGTTCCGCAGGAGCGGTTGTCCGCTAGCCGTGCCGGCCGGTGCCCGGATCCTGCTCGGGATCCGGGCCGGGGTCGAGGCCCGGAGCGAGATCGGGATCGAGTCCGAAACCGGGATCGAGTCCGGGATCGGGATCCGCGCCCGCCGCCATCAGCTCCTCCTCGACCGCGGCGCGCACCACCCCGCCCACCGCCCGGTCGGGCCGCTCGATGCCGATCGCCCGCAGCGCGTCGGCGGCCTGCCGCACGACGGCGCGGGAGAACTCGGCGGCGGCGGCGATCGCCTCGGCGTAGGCCGGCCGGTCCGCCTCGCCCACGATCACCGGCTCGCCGCCCATCTCGACCGCGAGCGCCTGCCCGATCGGCAGCACGGGGGTGGGCGCGGTGACCGCGATCGTCGCACCCGCGAGCCGGCTCAGGTCGAGGCTCGTGCCCGTGAAGACGATGGCCGGGTGGAGCGCGAGCGGGATCACGCCGACGGCGAGCGCCGGCGCGAACACCCCGTACCCGTGCTCGGCCGCGGTGTGCACGGCGAGTTGCCCCGGCTGCCAGGCCCCGGTGGCCGCGAGACCGCTCACGAGCCCGGGCAGCTCGGAGCCGGGGATCGCGAACAGCACGAGTTCGGAGCGGCGCACCACCTCGGCCGGATCGAGGATCGGCACGCCGGGCAGCATGCTCTCGGCGCGCTCCCGGCTCTCCTCGCTGATCGCGGAGATCCCGGTGATGGCGTGCCCCGCGCCGGCGAGGGCCCGCGCCAGCACGGGCCCCACCCGCCCGGCGCCGATGACTCCCACGCCGAGGCGCGACTCCGCGACGCTCATGCCGGGGTCTCCCCGTGCCTCGGCGCGGCGTCGGGAAGGACGCCCTCGCCGTGGCCGCCTCGGCCGCCCGGGGCCTCGGCGCTCGGATCCTCGGCGGCCGGGACCCCAGTGCTCCGGGCCTCGGCATCACGGTCCTCGCCGCCCCGGGCATCGGCGCCCTGCACGCGCAGCACCACCCCGGCGAGCTCGTCGAACAGCTCCTGGGCGGCGCCCAGCTCGATCCCGCGCATCTCCATGCGCACCGGTCCGAGCACCGTGTGGGCCTGCAGCGAGGCCAGCCCGAGGAAGCGGTGCAGCAGCGGCCTGCGCAGCTGCAGCGACTGGGCTCGTACGATCGGCATGATCGAGAGCGAGCGGGTGAGCGCGCCGCGGCGCACCCGCAGCGTGGCCCCCTGCGTCTCGGCGTCGACGATCGCCGCCCCGGCGCGTCGTCTCCCCCACCACAGCACCCAGCCCGCGCGCGGACCAGCACCCAGATAGTCGCGCGCAGCGCCCGACAGCCCGTCGCGCAGCCCCGCGATATCCCGCTCGTCGTCGCCGAGCCCGGGCAGCAGCGTCTCGAAGACGCGCAGCACATCGGCCTCCTCGCCGACCGGCAGCACGACGTTCTGCGTGCTGTTCTGGCCGCCCTGCGCGACCGAGTGGCCGGCCGTGGTGATGCGCACCTTCCACCAGCCCAGCGGGCGCCACAGCAGTGGCTGCCGCGCCTCCACCGCGTGGATGCGGCCGAACGGGATCGACTCGGTGTTGGTCGCGGTCAGTCCCGATCCCGTGCGCACCGAATCGCGCCCGCGCGAGAGCGCGAAGTTGAATCCCTTGTTGAACTGGCTGAAGGTGATGCTGGCCATCACGATGAGCATCGGGATCACACCGAGGATCAGGGCCGGCTCGAGCACCGCCCCGCCCACGACGATGCCGACCAGGATGAGCACCGTGATGACCGACTCCCAGCTGAGCGCGATGCTTCCCGCCAGGCGCCCCACCGGCACCCGTACGAGCGCCTGCGTCTCGACGGCCTCGGGATCGATGTCGGAGTCCGCGAAGTCCTGGGCGCGCTCGGCCAGCCGGCCGCTCGCCTCCGCGTAGGCCCGGCCGGCGAAGTCGACCGCCGCCGGCGCCGCGAGTTGCGGCTCGCCCCGCTTGGCGGCCGCGCGCCGGATGATCTGCTCGCGCACGAGCTTGGCGTCGCGATGCCCGAGGAAGGCCAGTTCGACCTTGCCGCCCTGCCCCGCGGTGAGCACGTCGATCTTGGTCAGCCCCAGCGCACGCGCGAGCAGCGAGCGCTGCAGGTTGACGCTCTGAATGCGCTCGAGCGGTGCGCGGCGGTGGGTGCGGAAGAGCACCCCGCGCCGCGCCTCGACCGCCTCGGGCGTGATGCGATAGGTCGAGAAGCGCCACGCGATCCACGAGAAGAACACGATCAGCAGGATCGCGGCGGCGGCGATGCCGAGCGCGACGAGCACCAGCCCCTGCTCGACGAGGTAGTCGACCAGATCGATGAAGTCTCCCTCGCCGGACACGTCGACCTCCACGCGGTCGTTGTCGCGCAGGATCCCGCTGACGAAGAGCACCTCGACGAAGCGGTCGCGGAAGTTCGCGACGATGATGCCGGCGATCACGAGCAGCACGAGGCCGCCGCGCAGCAGCGGCGACAGCGGGTGCAGCCGCCGCCAGCCCTCGGCGTCGGCCGTGCCCGGCAGCGCGGCATCGGCCGCGGCGGCGCTCTCGATGCCCGCCCCGTTCGCTGGGCCGGTCGTCGTGGCGGGGTCCACGGCGGCGCCCGTCTCGGCGGCCCCCGTCTCGGCCGGGGCTCCGGCCTGCGCACCGGGATCCGGCGCAGCGGGATCCGGCGCAACGGGATCCTGCGGGCCGGCGTCCTCGGCGCCGCTCCGATCGGTCACAGACCCGACCTCCGCGTCTCCGCCAGTTCGACCAGTCGATCCCGCAGCGCCTCCGCATCCTCGAAGCGCAGTCCGGGCAGGTGCACGCCCGTGGCCGCCGAAGCCGTCACGAACTTGAGGGTCGCGAGACCGAGCGCACGCAGCAGCGGGCCGCGGGTGACGTCGACGAGCTGCAGGCGGCCGTAGGGCACCGCGATCACCCGCTCGAACATGATGCCGCGGCGGAAGAGCAGGTCGTCCTCGCGCAGGATGTATCCGATCGCCCGCACCCGCCGGAAGGCCAGCAGGGCGTTGACGATGAGCACCGCGATCACGATCGGCAGAATGATGTAGGGCGCCGGCGGCACGTCGTCTCCGCCCAGGACCACCACGATGACGAGCGCGGCGGCCACGAGCAGCACCAGCAGCAGGTTGAGGCACAGATCGGCCCAGGCGTACGAGGGCGACACCCGCTGCCACGCGGTGCCGCCGGTCGGCCAGCGCTCCCGGCTCACGGCCGTCGTCTCCGCGGGCGCCGGCGTCTGCTGCTCAATCGCTTCGTCGTTCACATCTCCCACCCTAGGCCCGTCACCGGGTTCATCGCCCTCCCCGTTCACGCCGACATCCCGTTTTCCGTCGCTCCCGGCCGATGAAACCCGCGAGAATCGGGATCTCGGCGGGGTCCGCGCAGGAGAGGGCGCGGCGTGCACGCGCGGATTCTTGAGCCACGCCGCGGGGTCCGCGCGGGAGGGGGCGCGGCGCGCGCGGCGGGGCCGGCTCAGGGCTTGCGGAAGGCGGTCTGGTCGGCAGGCCCCGGTTCGGGATCCGCGCCCGCGTCCTCCGCCTCGTCGCCGCCCGGCGGCACACGGCAGCAGCGCTCGGCGTAGGCCGCGCACCCGACGAGCACCGCACCGCCCAGGAGCACGAGGAGCATGGGGATCCACGTCGGCGGCGGGGGCGGCACCGTGCGTCCGAGGATCGCGAGCGCGAGACCGCCGCCGAACCCGCCGAGCAGCGCTCCCACCAGCTGCCCCGCCCGGGCCGCCGCGAGCAGCCGCACCGCCTGGAACGGGTTGACCGCGCCCGGCCCCTTCTGGAGGGCGCGGCGCAGACGGATCCCGAACAGCACCAGCACGAGCGCGATCAGCACCAGCGACGCCGGCAGCGAGAGCGGCGGCACCAGCGGCGGGGCGCCGCGGTTCGAGAGCGCGAACTGCACCAGCGCGCCGAGCACCGCCGCCACGGCGGCGACGAGCAGGGTGAGCAGCGGGTTGCTGCGCTCAATCCTGCGCATCGGCGGGCTCCTCGAAGGGTCGTGTGGTGTCCCCCAGGCGCTCCAGCAGCGCGGACACGCGGCCGTGCCCCATCAGCACGGCGTCCGGGTCGAGGTCGAGCCAGGGGGACAGCACGAAGTCGCGCTCGTGCGCGCGGGGGTGCGGCACGGTGAGGCGCTCGTCCTGGATCACCCGGCCTCCGTAGAGGACCAGGTCGATGTCGAGGGTGCGGTCGCCCCAGCGCACGTCGCGCACCCGGCCGTGCTCGGCTTCGACGCGCTGCATGAGGTCGAGGATCTCGTGGGGCGCGAGCGAGGTCTGCGCGACGGCGACGCCGTTGAGGTAGCGCGGCGCGTCGGGATCGGGTCCCGACTCGGTGAGCGCGATGGTCTCGCGCAGCGGCGATGCCGCGAAGCCGCGGATCCCCGGCGCCTCGGCGAGCTCTCGCTGGGCGGCTCGGATCGTCTCGCCGCGGTCGCCCAGATTGGCGCCGAAGGCGAGGAGCACCTGCACGATCTGCGCGATCATCGGGCGTCCTCCGTGTCGTCGGCGTTTCCGGCGGTCGGCGTTCCGGCGGTCGGCGTTCCGGCGGTCGGCGTTCCGGTCGGGTGGGATGACGGGGCCGGGGCGGCGACGGCGGACGGCGCGGCGGCGCGGGCGTGCCGCACGACGGTCACCGAGACGTCGGCGAAGACGGCCTCGATCGGCGCGTCGGGCTTGTGCACCGTGATCGTCGCACAACGCACGCCCGCGAAGCCGAGCGCCACGTCCGCCACGCGCTCGGCGACGGTCTCGATGAGGTCGACCGGGTCGCGCTCCACCGCGGCGACGATCGCCTCAGCCAGCTCGCCGTAGTGCACCGTGCGTTCGAGCGCATCGCCCGCGGCCGCGGCACGCAGGTCGACCGCCACCTCCGCGTCGATGAGGAACCGCTGCCCGCGCTCCCGCTCGAACGCGAAGACGCCGTGGTGCGCGAACACCTCGAGGCCGGTCAGCGCGATGCGATCCTCGGCTCCGGCCGAGCCGCCGCGGCCGACGGGGGGTTCGCGATCCGCGGCGGATATGCCGCTGCGGGCATGAGCCGGGCGATCCTCCGCGGATCCCGCACCGCTCGCCGCGCGAACCGCAGCCGCGCCGTCGGCCCAGGCCCTCGCCACCGCGAGCGCCTGCGCGGTGCCGGCGACGTCGTGCACGCGCACCCCCCAGGCCCCGGCGCGAGCGGCCAGCGCGCTCGTCACCGATGTCGCGAGGTCGCGCTCGTGGGCGTCACCGACGGCGCTCCCCGTTCGAGCCGCATCCGGGAGGCGGTTGAGCACGTCTGCGATCATGCGCTTGCGCGATGCGCCGATGAGCACCGGATAACCGAGCGCGAACAGCTCGTCGAGGCGGGCGAGCAGCGCCCAGCACTGGCCGCCCGTCTTGTCGAAGCCGAGGCCCGGATCGAGCACGACGTGAGCGGGGTCGATGCCGGCCTCCACGGCCTCCGAGGCGCGGGTCTCGAGTGCATCTCGCACCTCGGACACGACGTCCGCGTAGTCGGAGCGCTGGTGCGCGGGATCGGGGATGCCGCGCCAGTGCCCCGCGATGAAGCGGACCCCGTGCTCCCGGCTCGCCCGCGCCGCGGTGCGCAGCATCTCGGGATCGTGGGTTCCCCCCGACACGTCGTTGATGTACTGCGCGCCCGCCTCGACCGCCGCCGCCGCCGTGGCGGCGTGGATCGTGTCGATCGATACGACGACGCCCCGCTCGACCAGCCGCTCGATCACGCCGATCACCCGGCGCTGCTCCTCGTGCTCGGGCACGGGCTCGGCTCCGGGCCGGGTCGACTCGCCGCCGACGTCCACGATGTCCGCGCCCTGGGCGACGAGCGCGACCCCGCGCGCGACCGCGCGCTCGAGCGAGTCGAATCGGCCGCCGTCGCTGAAGGAGTCCGGGGTGACGTTGAGCACACCCATGACCACGCACCCGCCCCGTGCGGTCCCGGTCGGATTCGCCGGGGCGGCCTCGGCGTCACCCACGGGCCGCCGCCTCGCCGGTCTCGCCGCCGAGCAGCGCGAACACCCCCGCCTGCTCCGACGGGTCGCTGAGGCTGCCGCGCGAGGCGACCGTGACGGCGAGCGCCTCGGTCTGCCGCACGCCGCGATCCGCGACGCAGCCGTGGCTCGCCTCCAGCACCACGAGCACACCCCTGGGGGCGAGCCCGTCCTGGATGGTCTGGGCGATCTGCTCGCCGAGCCGCTCCTGCACCTGGGGCCGGGCGGCGAGCACCTCGACGACTCGCGGGATCGCGCTGAGCCCCACGACCTTGGCGTGCGGGCGATAGGCCACGTGGGCGCGCCCGCGGAAGGGCAGCAGGTGGTGCTCGCACACCGAGCGCAGCGCGATGTCGCGCACCAGCACGAGCTCCCCGGTGTCAGAGCCCACGGGGACCGAATCCGACAGCAGCCGGGTCGCGTCCTGCCCGACACCCGCGAAGAACTCGGCGTACGCCTCGGCGACCCGGAACGGGGTGCTCGCGAGTTCCGGGCTGTCGGGGTCGGAGCCGATCGCACTCAGCAGCTCGCGCACCGCCGCTGCGATGCGCTCGCGGTCAACGGTCTCTCCCATCGGCGCTACCGGTCGTCGTCGCGGTCGCCCGCGTCGCGCACGCCCAGGTTGCGAGGCGGCTGGCTCGTCTGTCCCGGGGCGAGGGGCGCCGACGGAGCCGACGGAGCCGGCGGGGCCACGGGGGCCGGAGCACTCGGCGCGTCCTCGGCGTTCGGCGCGGACGGCGCGCTCTGCTCGGGGATCGGCTCGGTACCGGTCGGGCCGGACTCCGATCCTCCCTCGTTCGCGCCGTTCGCCCCGGTTGCGGCCTCCGAGCCGGGCTCCGACGGCTCCGCGGGAGCCGCGTCCGCATCGGCGGCCGAGACCCCGTCCGTGCGCACGTCGGCGGGCACCTCGATGGGCGGGCGATCCGACACCGGCCGGTCGTCGTGCGACAGCCAGGTGGGCCGCTCGGGCAGCTTCCGCACGTCGCGGAAGATCTCGGCGATCTGGATGTGGTCGAGCGTCTCCTTCTCGAGCAGCTCGCGAGCGAGCGCATCCAGGATGTCGCGGTTCATCACGAGCACCTCGTACGCCTCGTTGTGCGCCTGCTCGAGCAGCGCCCGCACCTCGACGTCGATCGTCTCGGCGATCCCCTCGGAGTAGTCGCGGCTCTGCCCGAACTCGCCCAGGAACGCTCCCGGCTGCGCCTGCCCGAGCTTCACGGGCCCGACCGTCGCCGACATGCCGTACTCGGTGACCATCTTGCGCGCGGTGCCGGTGGCCTTCTCGATGTCGTTGCCCGCACCGGTGGTCGGGTCGTGGAACACGAGCTCCTCGGCCACGCGCCCGCCGAGCGCGTAGGCGAGCTGATCCTGGAGCTCGTTGCGCGTCACCGAGTACTTGTCCTCGAGCGGGATCACCATGGTGTACCCGAGGGCGCGCCCGCGGGGCAGGATGGTGATCTTGGTGACGGGATCCGTGTGGTTGAGGCCCGCCGCCACGAGCGCGTGACCGCCCTCGTGGTAAGCGGTGATGAGCTTCTCCTTGTCCTTCATCACGCGGGTGCGCCGCTGCGGGCCGGCGATCACGCGGTCGATGGCCTCGTCGAGCGCGCGGTTGTCGATGAGCTGCGCGTTGGAGCGGGCGGTGAGCAGCGCGGCCTCGTTGAGCACGTTCGCCAGGTCGGCGCCCGAGAAGCCGGGCGTCTTGCGGGCGACCACGTCGAGGTCGACGTTCTTGGAGAGCGGCTTGCCCTTCGCGTGCACCTGCAGGATCTTGAGCCGGCCCGGCATGTCGGGGGCGTCGACCCCGATCTGGCGGTCGAAGCGGCCGGGACGCAGCAGGGCGGGGTCGAGCATGTCGGGGCGGTTGGTGGCCGCGATCATGATGACGTTGGTCTTGGGGTCGAAGCCGTCCATCTCGACGAGCAGCTGGTTGAGCGTCTGCTCGCGCTCGTCGTGGCCGCCGCCCATGCCCTGGCCGCGCCGCTGACCGACGGCGTCGATCTCGTCGACGAAGATGATGGCGGGCGCGTTGGCCTTCGCCTCCTTGAAGAGGTCTCGCACGCGGCTCGCGCCGACGCCGACGAACATCTCGACGAAGTCGGATCCCGAGATCGAGTAGAACGGCACGCCCGCCTCGCCCGCGACGGCGCGCGCCAGCAGCGTCTTGCCCGTGCCGGGCGGGCCGTAGAGCAGCACGCCCTTCGGGATGCGCGCGCCCACCGCTTGGAAGCGCGACGCGTCCTGCAGGAAGTCCTTGATCTCGTGCAGCTCCTCCACGGCCTCGTCGGCCCCGGCGACATCGGCGAAGGTGACCTGCGGCATGTCCTTCGACACGAGCTTCGCCTTGTTCTTGCCGAACTGCATCACCCCGCGGCCGCCGCCCTGCATCGAGGAGAGCATCCACCACAGCAGCAGGCCGATGAGCAGCAGCGGCAGCAGGAAGCCGAGCAGCGACCACAGCGGGTTCGGCTGCGGCACCTTGTCCGTGAACCCGTCCTTGAGCTCGGCCTCGTTGACCGCCTGCACCACGTCGTCGCCGCGCTGCGAGACGTAGTAGAAGAACACCTGATCGGTGCCGGTGTCCTTGTCGGCCTCGATGAGCGTCAGGTTGACCCGCTGATCGCCGTCGATGATCTCGGCCGCCTGCGCCTTGCCCGACGTGATCAGGTCCATGCCCTGCTCGGTCGGCACCTCGCGGGTGTCACCGCCGGAGAGCAACGACCATCCCAGCAGCACGATCAACGGTGCGAGGATCAGATAGAGCAGCGGGCCGCGGAACAGCTTTCTGTTCTTCGACGTGCTCTTCGTTGAATTCTCTGCCAAAGTCGTGGCCTTTCGAGACGGGCGTGCCTGGGCGTTTCGGCATCTGCAAGCGTAGCCAATGCCTCTGACAAAGCAGCTGCGTGTGCGCCGAGGGCGAAAACCGCCGCCGCCCCGAGGGGTCGCCGGCGGATCGCGGGGGTCGAGCGGCGAGCGGGCGCGGCGCGGGTCCGCCCGCGGGGCCGCCGCGGATGGCCCGCGGGGCCGCCCATCGCGCGGGGCTACTCGGGGTCGGAGTACACGTGCGGCGCGAGCACCGCCACGTCGCGCAGGTTGCGGTAGTCCTCGGCGTAGTCGAGGCCGTAGCCCACCACGAACTCGACCGGGATGTCGAAGCCGACGTAGGCGACGTCGACCTGCACCTTGAGCGCCTCGGGCTTGCGCAGCATCGTGCAGATGCGCACCGACCTGGCGCCGCGGCTCTCGAGGTTCTCCTTGAGCCAGTGGAGCGTGAGGCCGGAGTCGATGATGTCCTCGACGATGAGCACGTCGCGGCCGGTGATGTCGGCGTCGAGATCCTTGAGGATCTTCACCACGCCGCTCGACTTCGTGCCCGCCCCGTACGACGACACCGCCATCCAGTCCATCTGCGCGTGGAACCGCAGCTCGCGGGCCAGATCGGCCATCACCATGACCGCGCCCTTGAGCACGCCGACGAGCAGCGGGGGCTCGTCGGCGTAGTCCGCCTCGATCTCGCGGGCCATCTCGGCCAGCCGGGCGTGCAGCTCGGCCTCGGTGTGCAGTACGACGGAGAGGTCATCCCCCAGGTGTTTCGCGTCCATGCGCTCCATTCTTCCACTGCTCGACGCGCTGCCGCGCACGGGTGCTCGCACTCGTCTTCGACGTGGGATCTCGAAGTGGGCGTCGTGTTCTGCCACGACCCGCGAACAGGATGCAGCAGAACGCGACTCCCACTTCAGGATTCGATGGACGGGTGGGATGGTTCCGGTGGATGGGGCGGCTCGGTTGAAACGGGGCGGGGTCGAGGGGCGGTCCGGGCGCGGGGTCGCGACTCGGCTCGGCTCGGCTCAGCGCGGGACGGGCGGTGCAGTGCGGGCCGTGAACACGAGCCGGCCGCGCACCCGCTCCACCGATGCGCCCGGCACGTCGATGGGGCCCTGCCCCCGCCAGGCGGTCACGAGCTCCGCGACGGCGAGCGTGTGCTCGCGGCTGAGCTGCACGCCGAACTCCGCGCGCGCCACCGCGCGGATGATGCGGTGGCGCAGGGCGGGCGGGTTCGCCGCGAGCGCCGCGACCGACACCGCGATCCCCGCCTCGGCGTGCTCCACGATCTCCTCGAGCGTCTCCTCGGCGAGCGCGTCGAGCGCGTCGGCGTCCTCCCGCGCGAGATCGGCCGTGCGAGCCAGCGACTCGGCGACGCCGGGTCCCAGCTCCCCCTCGAGCACCGGCAGCACGCGCCGCCGGACCCGCACACGGGTGTAGGCGGGATCGTCGTTGTGCGGGTCGCGCCACGGGCGCAGGCCCTGCTCGGCGCAGGCCTCCTCGGTGACGGCGCGGCTCACCGCCGGCCGCTCCCCCAGGAACGGGCGCAGGATCACCGGCGGGGTCCCCGAGCCGGCTCCGGCGCCGGCGAGCTCGCGCAGCGGCGGGATCCCCGCGAGGCTGCGGATCCCCGATCCCCGGGCGATCCCGAGCAGCACCTGCTCGGCCTGGTCGTCGCGGGTGTGGGCGGTGAGGATCGCCGCGGCCCCGACCTCGGCCGCGACCTCGGCGAACGCCGCGTACCGCGCGTCGCGCGCCGCGGACTCCGGGCCGTCGCCGCGATCCCGCGCCACGTCGACGCGGCGCACCAGCACCGGATCGAGTCCGAGCGCGCTCGCCTGCTCCGCCGCCCGCGCCGCCACGTCGCGCGATCCCTCCTGCAGCCCGTGATCCACGATCACCGCGCCCGCGCGCATCGCCGCGCCGGGCGCCTCGTACGCCGCTGCGGCTGCGAGCGCCAGGGAGTCGGCTCCTCCCGACAGCGCGACGAGCACGAGCGGCGCCGATCCCGAGTCGCGGCCCGAGGCGGCGCTCGCACCGGCCGGGCCCCGGCCGTCCGGCCCCTCGCACCCGCCGAACCCGGCGGCGAGGGCGCGCCGCACCGCCAGCCTGGTCTCGAGCAACGCGCGCTGCACCATGCCACCACGGTACCGCGCCGGCCCCGGCGCCCGGGCCGCACTGCGCGAATCGCCCCTATTCGAGAGGAATAGGGGCGATTCGCGCACTTCCGACGGGACTCGGGCGGACGGGGGCCGGCGGTGTCGGGTGGACGAGCGGGGCGGGACGGCCGGGCCCGGAGTGCGCGTCGGACGTGTCGGGTACCCTTAGACCGGCAACGCACACCGGGGCGGGCGCATGGAACGCCGCCTCGATCACAGAAAGAGGAGCGCGCATGGCCGCAGCATTCGACGCCGTCATCGAGATCCCGAAGGGGAGCCGCAACAAGTACGAGGTGGATCACGAGACGGGTCGCGTGTACCTCGATCGTGTGCTCTACACGGGCTTCGTCTACCCCACCGACTACGGCTTCTTCGAGGAGACCCTCGGTGAGGACGGCGATCCGCTCGACGTGCTGGTGCTGCTCGACTACCCGGTGTTCCCGGGCGTCGGCGTCAAGGTGCGCCCCGTCGGCGTGCTGAAGATGAGCGACGAGGCCGGCGGCGACGACAAGGTCATCGCGGTGCAGCACAAGGATCCGCGCTGGCAGCACATCCAGGACGTCGCCGACATCCCGGAGTACACCCGCAAGGAGATCGAGCACTTCTTCGAGCACTACAAGGATCTCGAACCCGGCAAGTGGGTCAAGGTCGACGCCTGGGGCTCGGCCGCCGACGCGGAGCAGCTCATCATCGAGGCGCAGCAGCGCCTCGCAGACCAGCACTGACGCGCAGCGGCGCCGGGCAGGCGCTGAGGCGCGGCAGCGCCGGGCAGGCGCTGCCGATGCGGAGGCGGGGCGCGAGGAACCCGCGCCCCGTGGACAGCAGCGCCTCGCGATCTCGCGCGCAGTCGCAGGATCCGCGACTCGTGGATCCTGCGACTGCGCTCGCTGCGCTCCCTCTGCGCAGGATGACCAGGGGGAGGCAGGACTACCGCTCACCGCTCCCGGGATGACCAGGACGCAGCAGGGCCACGACTCCCTCCGCGCAGGATGAGTCCTGCAGTGCGCGCGCTCCGCGCAGGATGACGGGGCGCGACTGCGCGGCCCGCCCATCGGCGGAGCCGCGGAGCGCCGGGCTCAGAAGTTGTAGAAGGTGCGCGGGTTGAGGTAGTTCACCCAGTAGTCATTGCTCTGGCCCGCGATCACCTCGAAGTGCAGGTGGCAGCCCGTGCTCGCTCCCGTGGTACCGACGTAACCGATCACCTGGCCGGCGTACACGTACTGCCCGTAGCCCACCGGCGGCCAGCCGTTCATGTGCGCGTACCGGGTCTGGTAGCCGTTGTCCTGGTTCAGGTACACCATGTAGCCGCCGAAGTCGTCGACGTAGCCGGCGATGCTGACCCGTCCCGAGGACGCCGCCACGATGGGGGTGCCGCACCCCGCGGCGAGGTCGATGCCCGTGTGGTTGGGGCGCCCCGGCGGCCGGAACTCCTCGGAGACGTAGTACCCGGAGGTGGGAACGACCCAGCCGGTCGCTCCGCCGCCGCCACCGCCACCGCCACCGCCGCCGCCGGTGCCTCCACCGCCACCGCCACCGCCGCCCTGCTCCTGCTGCTGACGGGCGCGCTCCTCGGCCTCCTTGCGCAGGCGCTCCTCCTCCTTGCGGCGGCGCTCCTCCTCCTTGCGGCGCTGCTCCTCCTCGATGCGCTGGCGCTCCTTGTAGCCCTCGACGGTCTTCGTCGTGGTGTCCTGCAGCGCCGCGAGCTTGGTCTCGAGGTCCTCCTGCTGCGCCTCCTGGGCGATGACCTTCTCGCGCTGCCCGTCCACGGCCACGGCCGCGGCGTGCTCCTTCTCCTCTTTCTCCTTGCGCAGCCGCTCGCGCTCCTCCTGCGCGGCCTGCGCCTGCTCGCCGAGCGACTCGGCGGTGTTCTTCGCCTGCTCGGCCTCCTCGGAGATCGCGGTGTTGCGCTCGGTGGCCTTCGACATCGAGGCGAGGCGATCCAGCAGCGCATCGGCGGTGTCGCCCTCGGCCTCGAGGAACAGCTCGGCGCTGCGGTCGATCCCGCCGGAGCGGTACATCTGCGCCACGATCACACCGGCCTGCTCGGCCGCGCGGTCCGCCTCCTCGCGGCTCTTCTCGGCCTGCTCCTTGAGTGTGCGCGCCTTGTCGGTCGCGGCCTGGTACGCCTGGTCGGCCTGCTGGAACTCCTCGAACGCGACCGCGTGGGCGTTGCGCAGCCGCTCGAGCTCCTGCTCCCCCTGCGCGATGAGACGCTTGATCTCACTCACCTTCTGGGAGGCGGCGGCCTCGTTCTGCTTCGCCGCCTGCACGTCGTCCCACGTCGGCAGGTCGAGGGCCTGGGCCGGGGCCGTCGCGGTGGGTCCGCCGACCAGCAGCGCCGCCGCGAAGACGACGGCTCCGAACACGCCGATGAGACGCTTCGCCGTTCCCGATCTCCGCTTCCGCATATTCCCCGACTCCCCTCAGGCCAGTATGGTCCACGCATACGCTAGCACCGTCTCGACGGCGCACGGTGAGGCCGGGCCGCGCGGTCGCAGATCCATCCGGATCCCGCGCCGGAATCGCCGGGGAACGGCGGCGGTCGGGGAGCCTCGCCGCGTCCGGCTCCGCGCGGCTCGCCGGGAGCGGAGCCCGGACACGAGCCGGTCGCCCCTCCGCCGCCCGGAGCTCCCCGGTTTTCGCCGGCATCACCGCCTCGCCTATCATTGAGGGAGCACCCCAGTGACCCGAGTCGAACAGCCAGCGAAGGATCGATATGCCCGAGACGCACCTCTCCAGTGACGCCCGCCACGGCCAGAACGACGGGGCGGCCCGTCCCCGGCCGCTGTTCGCGCCGACCCCGACTCCCCGCGCCTCCGCGGGCACCGTGCTCGCCTTCGTCTTCGTGCTCGCACTGGTGCTCGGCGGCTTCTACATGATGGCGCACGCGTTCAGCAGCCCCGACTTCGGTCTCGCCTGGTTCGCCGGGGGCCTGCTCGCCGACGCCCTCGGCTTCTGGTTCGCGTTCGGTCTCCTGCCGAGCCTCGACAGCCGGCGCTGACGCGCCCCGCACGCCCGCGCAGACGCGCGCACCCGAGTCCCCGGAGCCCACGGCTCCGGGGACTCGCTGCTTCCTGCGCACGCAGATACGCTCCGGCGCACCACCGGCCGACCCGCCGCACCGCCACCGGCCGACCCGCCGGCGCACCACGCCGCGCAGTGCGCCACCGCACCCCACGGCGCCCCGGCCGGTGGCGCGGCTCAGTAGCGCGGGGCCGCCGGCAGCTGGAAGTACGTCTCGAGATTGACGTAGCCGCGATCGTGCATGTCCCGCGCGACGGCGGTGCCGACGTAGCGGAAGTGCCACGGCTCGTAGATGTAGCCGACGATGTGCTGCTGACCGCTGTCGTACCGCAGGATGAAGCCGAAGCGGTAGGCGTTGTGACGCAGCCACTGGCCGGCCGCCGAGACGCCGAAGCAGCCCTGGAAGCCGCAGCCCAGCCCGTCGTCGAGGTCGACGGCGAGGCCGGTCTGGTGCTCGGAGTGACCGGGCCGGGCCGAGTAGCTCTCGGCGGCGGCGAGTCCGTCGCGGGCGACGTAGTTGTTGAAGAGCTGCGCCTGGTACTCGTAGCTGCGGAAGCCGCTCGTGATGATGAATCCGCGGCCGATCTCCGCCCGCATGGCCGCGTTCATGCTCTGGAGTGCCTGCGCGGTCTTCCGGCGCACCGGCTGCCCGTTGGTGTTGGGGATGCCCGCCGGCATGACGAGGTCGCCCGGCGCCCAGCGGATCGGCGAGAGGGGGCGCTTCTTGTTCACGACGACCGTGATCGACGCCGGGCTGTTGAGGTCGGGGCGGACGCACGCGTTCAGCTCGACCTTCAGCTTCTTCGCGCTGCGGTACATGAAGGCCGCCATCGCCTCGCGGGTGAGCTTGCCGCCCGGGAAGTACTCCCGTCCTCGGGGTGTGCAGGTGCCGGTCGTGAGGCCCGTCGCCATCCAGGTGATCTCGCGGTAGAACTTGTGATTCGTCGGCAGGTCGAGGAACGGCGAGGACTTCGGCGGCGTGAAGCTCTTCGGCTTCGCGCTGCGGTAGAGGAAGGCGGCCATCGCCTCGCGCGAGAGGCGCTCGCTCGGGCGGTACTCGCGGCCCCTCGGGGTGGAGATGCCGGTGCTGAGGCCCGTCTTCCGCATCCACGAGATCTCGCGGTAGAACTTGTGCGTGGTGGGCACGTCGACGAACGGCGACGTCTTCGGCGGCGTGTAGCCCTGCGGGTCCGCCCGGCGGTACAGGAACGCCGCCATCGCCTCGCGGGACAGGTTGTGCTTGGGCAGGTAGGCCTGCCCGCTCGGGGTGCGGACGCCCGTGGAGAGGCCGGAGGTGCGCATCCACTCGATCTCGCGGTAGAACCGCTGCCCCGGCTTCATGTCGACGAAGCGGGACGGGATCGCGGCCGGCGCGGTCAGCGGGGCCGGCGCCGCGGCGCCCGGGGCGGCGGTGCCGGGCGCATCAGCGGTCGTCCCGTCCCCCGGGTCTGCGGCGGGGTCGGAGGGCGCGGGATCCGGATCCTGCGGTTCGCGGCCGGGATCCGAGTCGTCGACGCTCGGATCGCCGCTCTCATCGGCGGGATCCGTCGCGCCGGTCCCCTGATCCGGCGGCGACTGCTCCGGCACCGGGTCCCGCGGCAGTTCCTCGGCCTGAGCGGGTGCGGTGAGCAGGCCGAGCGCGAGGATCGCGACGAGCGCGCCCGCCGCACCGATCGTGCGCGGGCGGAACCTGAGCTGGGGAGCGGCCATGGCAACGATTCTGACAAAATTCGCCGCGTTCCGACACCCTGCGCCCGTAGCGCCGCGGTGGGCGGGCCCCTCGCTCACTCCTCGTCGAGCAGCGCCGCCGCGTACATGGGCCGCGCGGCGTCGGCGCTCGGCGGGTGGAACAGCCCCGCGGTGGCGTCGCGCAGCAGGCGTCCCACCTCGCTGTCGCTGTCGAAGCCGCCTCCCCCGGCGCACAGCATCGCCGTCTCCGCGGTGCGGCGCGCGGCCTCCGCGGCGTGCAGGCGCGCGCTCACGAGGCGCAGCGGCCACCCGGCGCCGTGGTCGATGAGCTCGTCGAGGTCGCGCGTGCAGGCGTCGAGCTCGGCGGGCACCGCGAGGAAGGCCAGGTGGGCGTCGGCGATCCGCGCCCGCATCTCGGGCACCTCGGCCAGCGGCGCCCCGAGCTTCGCCGAGCTGCGGCCCCGCAGTCCGTCGGCCGCGAGCTCGAGGGCGCGCCGGGCCACACCCGCGTACACGGAGCCGACGAGCAGCTGGAAGTTCGCGGCGATGGCGAAGATCAGCAGGTCGGGCTGCGGGCCGGTCGGGATGCGGCGCGCCACGCGGTCGGCCCGCATCGGGGTGCGGTGGAGTGTCGTGGTGCGGCTCTGGGAGGCCCGCATGCCGAGCACGTCCCAGCGGTCGGACACCGAGATGCCGGGTGCCGAGCGCTCGACGAAACCGTAGACCAGCTCGGGCCGCTCGGGATCCGAGGCGTCGAGGCCGTGCGCGATGAGCCGGGTCCAGACCGGCGACAGCGAGGTGAAGATCTTGACGCCCGAGAGCAGGTAGCCGCCGTCCCTCTGCGGCTCCGCGGCGGTGCTCGACCCCTGCAGCACCCAGTCGTTCGCGGGCTCGCTGATGCCGAAGGCGAAGATCTCGCCCGCCATCGCCTCCTCGAAGACGTAGCCGAGGGAGCGGTCGCCGCGCGCGAACATCGCCCGCACCACACCCGTGCACATGAGGTGCATGTTGACGGCGAGGGCCGTCGCCGGGGCCGCGGCGGCCAGCCGCTGCTGCAGACGCGACACCTCGTGCAGGGTGAGCCCCGGCCCGCCGAACTCCTCCGGCACGAACAGCGCGAGATACCCCCGCGCCCGCAGCTCGGCGAGATCCTCGTCGCAGAACCGGTTCTCGCGGTCGTACACGGCCGCCCGCTCGCGGAAGCGCACGATCAGCGCATCGGGCAGGTACTCCTCGGCCAGCTGCGCGTGCCGCGTCTCTCGATCCGTCATCGCCTCTCCCCGCGGCGCTCGGCGGTGCCGCGTCTGCCACCCTACCGGGAGCGCCGCCGCGGAGTCTCCCCGCTCGCGCGCCGGGGCCCGCTCCCCTCGGCGAGCAGGCCCGTGACGCGGTACGGGATCACCTCGCGCAGGAAGAGGCTGGTCGACGTGCGGTTGATGCCCGGGCAGAGCCGGATCTCCTCGCTCACGCGGTAGAGGTCCTCGGGGCTCTTGGCGACGACCCGCAGCAGCAGGTCGGTGCTGCCCGCAGGGGCGAAGCACTCGAGCACCTCGGGGAGATCGGCGAGGGCCGCGATCGCCTCGCCGATCTGGTGCTGATCGAGCTCGACCTGCACGCTCGCCCCCACCGGCCGCCCCAGAGCGGCGGGGGTGATCCGCGCGCTGTGGAGCCGGAGCGCCCCGGACTCGCGCAGCTTCTCGAGACGCGCCTGCACGGTGCCGCGGGCGAGACCCAGCCGCGAGGCGATCATCGCTGTGGGCATGCGTCCGTCCTCGTCGAGCAGCAGCAGGATCCGGCGATCCGTCGCATCGATTTCACTCATTCTGACCACTTTCTGCTCATCCGTGTGACATCAGATCGATCATATCGATCAATCATCATTCAGCGACTTGCGCAGATCGATCCACATGCGCTGAACTACTCACTGTGCCGGCGGACACCCCCGCCGCACACGGATCACCGCCCGCAGCACCCCGCGGGCCGACCACGGACGCGCCACCCCTGCGTCCGCGAGAAGGAGCCCCGCCATGCGTGCGACCGCACCCGCATCGCTCAGCACCCCGAGCCAGCCGGCTCCGCCGCAGCTGCACCGCCCGCGCACGCGGATCGCGATCGCCTCGCTCGCGCTCTTCGCGCTGCTCGTGAGCGCGAATCTCAGCACCCCGCTGTTCCCGCTGCTCGAGCGGCGGCTGGGAACCGGTGCGCTCGGGATCTCGATCGCCTTCTCCAGCTACGTGCTCTCGCTCATCGTCGGCCTGCTCCTGTTCCGAGGAGTGGCCGACCGGGTGAACCGCCGCACCGTGCTCGTCGCGGCGCTCGCGGTCGCGGCACTCGCCACGGCCGCCCTCGCCTTCGCGCCGGCACTCGGGTGGTTCTGCGCCGCCCGCGCCGCGCAGGGCGTCGCCGTGGCCTGCGCGACGGGTACCGGATCGGGCGCGCTGCGCGCGCTCCTGCCCGGTCGACCCGCACTGGTCGGGCGTCTGACGCTGCTCGCGACCTCGGGCGGGGTCGCGGCGGGTCCCGTCGTGGGAGGGATGCTCTCCCTCGTCGGGGCTCCGCTGCAGACCCCGTTCCTCGTGGTGGCGGCCGTGCTCGCTGTGCTCGTGCCGGTGGTGCTCGCCGTCGCCCCGCACGACGAGTGCGCGCCTCGGCTCGCGGGCATCGCGCTCCCGGACGCGCCGGATCCCCGCCCAGACGGCCCCGGCCCGTCCGGTCGCAACGACCCGATCGCCGCCCGCCGCTTCCGCATCGCCGCGGCCACCGGGTTCCTGAGCTTCACGGTGTTCGGCTTCTGCCTCTCGCTCGCCCCGTCGCACTTCGCGGAGATCGTCGGCACCGACTCGCGCCCCGTCATCGGCCTGCTCGCATCGGTCACCCTCGCGTCCTCGGCGCTCGTGCAGCTGCTGCCGCTCTCGGGCGCCCGGCGGCTGCCCGTCGGTCTGATCGCGCTGGCGGTCGCGCTCGCCGGGATCGCCGCGGCGGGCGGTGTCGGCGCCGCGTGGTTCCTGGTCGCCGCGAGCGCGCTCGCGGGCGTGGGGCAGGGGGTCGCGTTCCAGGCGGCGTTCACCGCCGCGACGGCGAGCGTGCACCCCGCGCGGCACGCCTCGACCGTGAGCGCGATCTACACCGTCACCTACCTCGGGAGCGCGGTGCCGATCATCGCGCTGGGCGCGCTGGCGGAGCGGTTCGGGCTCCCCGACGCGGTGACGGTCTTCGCGCTGATCGCGGCGGCGGCGAGCCTCGTGCTCGCCCGGCTGGCCGGGGCCCCTACTCCGCGAGCACGGCGAGCACGCGGCGATCGAGCTCGTTCTCGATGAGCGGAGCGAAGCGGTCGGCCACCGCGCGACGCGCGATCCGCCCGGCCGCCTCGACGTCCCGTCGCTCGATCGCGGCGAACAGCCGCCGGTCGATGGAGGCCGACTCGAGCTTTACCCGGTTGTCGTGGTGCTCGCCCTCCGCGTCGCGCTGCATGATGACGCGCAGCACCCCCGACACGGCCTGACCGCTGAGGCGCAGCACCTCGTTGCCGCTCGCCTCCCAGATCGCCTCGTGGAACTCGAGGTCGGCGTCGGCGAAGGTGTCGGCGTTGGCCTCGGCGTCGCGCTCCATCTGCTCGATCGCCGCGCGCATGCGGGACAGCTGCGCCTCGTCGTGGCGCACGGCCGCGAGGCGGCTCGTCGTGCCCTCGAGCACCACGCGGTACTCGATCAGCGCGGCGACGTCGAGCGCGTCGGTGCCGACCATCGCGCGCAGCGAGCGCGACAGCGTCTTCGAGGACGGCGCGAGCACCACGGGGCCGCCGCGGGTGCCGGGACGCGATTCGAGCAGGCCCATGCTCTGGAGGATGCGCAGGGCCTCGCGCACGGTGGGGCGGCTGACGCCGAACTGCACCATGAGGTCCCGCTCGCTCGCGAGCTGCGATCCGACGGGGATGTCGCCGGAGACGATGGCCTGTTCGATCTGGTCGACGATGCGCTGATACGTGTGCACGGGCACCGCCGGCTCGAAGCTGTGAGTCGTGGACACCTGAGTCTCTTCCTGATCGATGCACCGGGTCGCCGATGCCGTCGGCAGCGCGTGATCCGATAATAGCGCCCACTTAAGTGGCCTTACCATGTATCCTGGTTCGAAATCTCTCGAGATCTTTGGAAGGACATACTCGGCCGTTCCGCGGATACGCTGTGCAGTGCAGAACGGCGACCGGGCATCGTCGCCCGAAACGACCCCCACCACCGGCCCCGCCACACGGGGCCACAGTCACAGGAAAGCAATGATGCGACGTAAGAAAGCGATTCTCACCGCGGCAGCACTCGCGACCGCGGCCACTCTCGGGCTCGCCGCCTGCTCCGCCGGGGCCGGCAACAGCGCGGGCGGCGACGGGGAGACCCCCACGACCGCCACCATCGCGCTCACCGGCACCCCGACGAACCTCGACTTCACCACCACCGCGGGGTCCGCGATCCCGCAGGCGCTCATGTCGAACGTCTACGAAGGCCTCGTCGAGCTCGACCAGTCGGGCGAGATCGTGCCGCTGCTGGCGGAGGAGTGGAGCGTCAGCGACGATCGCAAGACCTACACCTTCACCCTCCAGGAGGGGGTCACCTTCTCCAACGGAGACGAGTTCACCGCGGACGACGTGAAGTTCAGCTTCGATCGGGTGAAGACCGACTGGGTCTCGAGCCTCAAGGCCAAGATGGACGTCGTCGACTCCGTCGAGGTCCTCTCCCCCACCGAGGTCGCCGTGCACCTGAGCGCCCCCTCGAACGCGTGGCTCTTCAGCCTCGCCACCCCCGTCGGCGCGATCTTCTCCGAGGACGGGGTCGACGACCTCGCCAACGCCCCCGTGGGCACCGGCCCCTACGCGGTCGAGCAGTGGACGCCCAACGAGAGCCTCGTGCTCGACACCCGCGACGACTACTGGGGCGAGGCGCCCGGCGTGGAGCAGGTCACGCTGAAGTACTTCGCCGACGCCACGGCGACCACGAACGCGCTGCAGACGGGCGACGTCGACGCGATCGCCAATCTGCAGGCCCCGGAGCTGCTCTCGAGCTTCGAGACCGACGACCGCTTCGTCGTGACCACGGGCACCTCGAGCGGCGAGGTCTCGCTCTCGCTCAACAACCGCGCCGCGCCCTTCGACGACGTGCGCGTGCGCCAGGCGGTGCTCTACGCGCTCGACGAGCAGGCGATCCTCGACACCGCGTGGAACGGCTACGGATCGCTCGTGGCGACCTATGCGACGCCGACCGACCCGTACTACGAGGATCTGAACGACGTCTACCCGTACGACCCCGAGAAGGCCGAGTCGCTGCTCGCCGAGGCCGGTCAGGAGAACCTCGACATCACCTTCACGGTGCCGACGCGCCCCTACGCGCAGGCCGTCTCCGAGATCGTCGTCTCGCAGCTCAAGGACGTGGGCATCGACGCGACCATCAAGTCGGCCGAGTTCCCGGCCGTCTGGCTCGACGAGGTCTTCACGAAGCACGACTACCAGATGACCACCGTGCTCGCCGTGGAGGCGCGCGACATCCTCACCGTCTTCAACGACCCCGACTACTACATCGGGTACGACAACTCGAAGATCGCGCCGATCGCCGCCGAGGCGGACGCGGCGGACGAGGATGGCTACATCGAGGGCATGCAGCAGGTCGCCCGGCAGATCGTGGACGACGCCGCATCCGGCGTGCTGTTCCTCTTCCCGAACATCACCGTCGCGAAGGCGGGCCTGCAGGGCATGCCCGAGAATGCGATCATCGAAGCGCTCGATCTCACGAACCTGAGCTGGCAGTAGCCGGCGGGTCGGGCGAGGGGCGGATCGGGTTTCGACTCGTCGCTCCGCTCCTCGCTCAACCGTCGGGATGATCCCGCACCACCCACCACCCGACCCCGAGGAAGCCGCATGGCCATACGGATCCTGATCAATCTCGCGAGATTCGCGGTGACCTACGTCGTCGCCACGGTCGTCGTGTTCCTCTTCATGCGCCTGATCCCCGGCGATCCGGCGCAGATCGCCCTCGGCGTGAACGCCACCC
The DNA here is from genome assembly GCF_053528595.1 of Leucobacter sp. Taxonomy (NCBI): domain Bacteria; kingdom Bacillati; phylum Actinomycetota; class Actinomycetes; order Micrococcales; family Microbacteriaceae; genus Leucobacter; species Leucobacter sp. The sequence goes on from NZ_JAIVPF010000039.1 coordinate 23,089, forward strand.
CGGAGCTGCTCGAGCAGACCCGCGAGCAGTTCGGCACCGATCGGCCGCTCGTCGTGCAGTACTTCGAGTGGTTCGGCGGCCTGCTCCGCGGCGACTTCGGCACCTCCTACCTCACCCGCACCGACATCAGCCCGATGGTGCTCGACCGGGTGCAGGTGAGCCTGATCCTCGTGCTCACCGCGATGGCCGTCGCGCTGCTCGTCGCGATCCCGCTCGGCACCTGGGCGGCCGTGAAGCACCGCAGCTTCTCGGGCGTCGCGATCGGCCTGGGCTCGCAGATCGGCGTCGCGATCCCCGGCTTCCTCGCGGGCATCCTGCTCGTCATGATCTTCGCGGTCGGTCTCGGCTGGCTGCCCGCCAACGGCTGGACGGCCCCGGCCGTCGACTTCGGCGACTTCATCCGGCGCCTGATCCTGCCGGTCGTCGCGCTCGCCTCGGTGCAGGGGGCGATCCTGACCCGCTACGTGCGCTCCGCGGTGCTCGAGGTGATGAGCGAGGACTACCTCCGCACCGCACGGGCCAAGGGCCTGAGCAAGAACGGCGCCCTGCTCAAGCACGGGCTGCGCAACGCCGCCATCCCGGTCATCACGGTGACGGGGGTGCAGATCGCCGCCCTCATCATCGGCGCCGTGGTCATCGAGCGCGTGTTCGTCATTCCGGGCCTCGGCTCGATGCTGCTCGACGCCGTCGGCAACCGCGACCTGCTCACCGTGCAGTCGGTCGTGATGGTGCTCGTCGCGATCACCCTGATCCTGAACCTCGTCGTCGACATCCTGTACACGGTCGTCGATCCGCGCCTGCGAAGGAGCGCCTAGCCATGAGCACGCAACAGGTCCCCGCACCGCCCGTCCAGGCGCCGCGCACCAGCGCGATCCTCGCCCCCGGCGGAGCCAGCACCGGCCCGGGCCGGCGGCGCCTCTCCGCGACGCTCATCATCGGGCTGATCCTCATCGGGCTCGTCGCGATCGCCGCGCTCGTGTCGTTCGTCTGGACCCCCTACGACCCCGTGCAGGCGGATCCCGCCGCGCGGCTGCAGGGATCGAGCCTCGCCCACCTGATGGGCACCGACAAGTACGGCCGCGACGTCTTCTCAGCGATGCTCTACGGCGCCCGCATCACCCTCTTCGTCGGCGTCATCTCGGTGGGCATCGCGATCGTGATCGGCACGCCGCTCGGCATCCTCGCCGGCATCCGGGGCGGCTGGATCGAGGAGGTCATCATGCGCGCCTCCGACATCGCGCTCGCCTTCCCCGCCCTGCTGCTCGCGATCATGTTCAGCGCCGTGTTCGGCGCGTCGACGCTCACCGCGATGGTGGCCATCGGCATCGCCACCGTGCCCGGCTTCGCGCGCGTCGCCCGCTCGGGCACCCTGCAGGTGATGACGACCGAGTACGTGCTCGCCGCGCGCGCGGCGAGTCAGTCGCGATTCCGGATCGCGGTGCGCCACGTGCTGCCCAATATCGTCGGCATGGTCGTCGTGCAGTCCTCCGTGTCGTTCGCGCTCGCGGTGCTCGCCGAGGCGGGTCTCAGCTTCCTGGGCCTCGGTACGCCGCCGCCCACCCCCTCGTGGGGCCGCATGCTGCAGGAGTCGCAGCAGTTCCTGGGCACCGAGCCGATGCTGGCCGTGTGGCCCGGCGTCGCCATCGCGATCGCCGTCATGGGCTTCAACCTGCTCGGCGACGGCCTGCGCGACCGCTTCGATCCGAAACTGAACGGGAGCCGCGACTGATGCGCACCGAACCGAAGAGCGCCCCCGCCCCGTCCGAGCGCGGCGAGCTGCTGCTGCGCGTGGATGATCTCAACGTGCGCACCCCGCACCGCACGCTCGTGCAGGACTTCTCGCTGCACATGGCGCACGGCGAGCGCATCGGCCTCATCGGCGAGTCCGGATCGGGCAAGTCGATGACCACGACCGCGCTGCTCGGCCTGCTCCCGAACGGCGTGACCGCCGACGGATCGGTCGAGCTCGACGGCTACGCCGGCAACCTGCTCGAGGCGCCCGAGAGCGACCTCATGAGGCTGCGCGGCAACGACGTGGCGATGGTGTTCCAGGAGCCGCTCACGGCGCTGAACCCGCTCATGCGCGCCGGTGCCCAGGTGGCCGAGATCATCCTGCAGCACCGGCTCGCGCCCAGCAAGGCCGAGGCGAACCGCCGCGCTGTCGAGATGCTCGACGCCGTGCACCTGCCCGACCCGGCGCAGGCAGCCCGCGCCTACCCGCACCAGCTCTCGGGCGGCCAGCGCCAGCGGGTCATGCTCGCCATGGCGCTCGCGAACGATCCCGCGCTGCTGCTGTGCGACGAGCCCACGACCGCGCTCGACGTGACGGTGCAGCGCCAGGTGCTCGACCTGATCCTCGAGCTCGTGCGGGAGCGCGGCACCGGACTCCTGTTCATCACCCACGACCTGGCCGTCGTCGCGAACATGTGCACCCGAGTGCTCGTGATGAACAACGGCGTCGTCGTCGAGTCGGGAACCACCGAGGAGGTGTTCACCCGCCCGCAGCACCCCTACACCCGGGGACTCCTCGCCGCATCCGATCTCGACGCCGTCGACGAGCGCGGGCGCCTCTTCACCGTCGCGACGGCGCAGGAGTACGTGCCGCCGAGCGCGGAGACCGCGGATCCGCCGGTCGAGCGAGCGGAGCACCCGCCGGTCGAGCGAGCGCGAGCGGGCGCCGTGCCGAGCGAGGCGGAGCCGAGTCGAAGCATGGACGCCGAGGGCTCCGCACCGGTCATGCGCGTCACCGACCTCGTGCGCACCTACACCCGCGGCCGCACGAGCCTCTTCAAGCCGGCTCCCCAGGTGCAGGCGCTCAAGGGCATCTCGTTCGAGGTGCCCGAGGGCGGGCGTCTCGGGGTCGTCGGAGAGTCGGGATCCGGCAAGTCGACGCTGCTGCGCATCCTCGCCGGGCTCGACCAGCCCACGTCCGGCAGCGCGGTCGTCGCCGGCAACGAGGTGCGGGGCGCGAAGGAGGCGCAGTTGCGCGCACTGCGCCAGAACCTGCAGATCGTGTTCCAGGATCCGATGGGCTCGCTCGATCCGCGCATGACCGTCGAGCAGATCGTCTCCGAGCCGCTCCTCGTGCCGGGCCGCGGCGAGAGCGCCGCCGACCGCAGGCGAATGGTCGCCGAGATGCTCGAGGCCGTGGGCCTCCCCGCCTCGTCGGCCGCGCGCTTCCCGCACCAGTTCTCGGGCGGGCAGCGCCAGCGCATCTCGATCGCCCGCGCCCTGATCTGCCGCCCGAGGGTCGTCGTCGCCGACGAGCCCGTGAGCGCGCTCGACGTGTCGGTGCGCGCGCAGGTGCTCAACCTGCTGGCCGATCTCGTCGACGAGTACGGGCTCACCCTCGTGTTCGTGTCGCACGACCTGAACGTGGTGCGGCACCTCTGCGACTCGGTGATCGTGATGCAGTCGGGCGAGATCGTCGAGGCCGGCGACACCGAGACCGTGTACCGCGATCCGCAGCACCCCTACACGAAGCGGCTCATCGACTCGTCGCTGACGCTGCGGCAGGAGCTCGCGCAGAGCGCCTGACGCCGCTCTCGACCCCACCGCCCACCTCGACGAAAGGCCCCAGGATGACCTCCACCAGCCGCCCCGCCTCCCTCGACGCCGCCGCGCTCTCGGCGGGGTACGCCGACGGATCGCTGACCCCCGCCGAGGTCGCCGAGGACGTCATCGCCCGGGTCGAGGAGCGCGAGCCCGAGCTGGGCGCGCTCTACCTCTTCGACCCCGCGCAGGTGCGGGCCGACGCAGCCGCGTCGACCGAGCGCTGGCGCGCCGGCGCACCCCTCGGCCCGTTCGACGGGGTGCCCGCCACGGTGAAGGAGAACATCGCCCGCGCCGGCCTGCCGAAGCCCTCGGGCACCGCGATCCCCGACCCGCCGATCGCCGCCGCCAACGCACCGACCACCGACCGCCTGCTCGAGGCCGGCGCGGTCATCGTCGGGTCGACCACGATGCCCGACTGGGGCATGCTCTCCTCGGGCGTCTCGAGCCTGCACGGCATCACCCGCGGCGCCCTGAACCCGGCGCACACCGCGGGCGGTTCGAGCGCGGGGGCCGGCACCGCCGCCGCGGCCGGCTACGGCCCCTTCCACGTCGGCACCGACATCGGCGGGTCGATCCGCCTCCCCGGCTCGTGGCAGGGCCTGACGGCGCTCAAGCCGAGCGAGGGGCTCATCCCCCTCGACGTGCCCTACGCCGGCCGCGCCGCGGGCCCGCTGACGCGCACGGCGGGCGACGCGATCCGCCTCATGTCGATCGTGGCGCGGCCCGATCCCCGCGACTACCTGACCCGGGCCTACCGCGAGATGGACTGGTCGACCGAGCCGCTCTCCCCCGCCGGGATGCGCGTCGCGCTGCAGCTCGACGCCGGCTCGGGCCTCCCCGTCGAGCCCGAGACCCGCGCGGCCGTCGAGCGCGCGGCGTCGCTCTTCGAGGCGGCGGGCGCCGACGTCGAGCCGCTCGCTCCCTTCGTGCCCGCCACGGTGCTCGACGGTCTCGTGGATTTCTGGCGCAGCCGCTCCTTCGCCGATTTCGAGGCCCTCGACGAGGAGCAGCGGGCGCACGTGCTGCCGTTCATCGCCGAGTGGTGCGCGGCCGGCGCCGGCTTCTCGGCCGCGCAGACCGTGCGCAACCGCAACATGGTCGACGAGATGGCCCGTCTCACGCGGGCGGCGACCGAGCCATTCGACCTGATCCTGTCGCCCGTGACGCCCGTCGCCGCCTTCGCGGCCGAGGATCCCATGCCCATCACCGACCCGCTCCGGACCATGGGGCACATCTCGTTCACCGCGCCCTACAACATGTCGGGGCAGCCGGCGGTGTCGATCAACGCGGGGGTGCAGGCCGACGGCCGCACCGTCGGGCTGCAGATCGCCTCGGGGATCGGCACCGACGACCGTCTCATGCGCGTGGCCCTGTGGTTCGAGTCGGTGCGCGGCGAAGGCGCCGCGGTCGACTGGTCGCGGGTCGTCTGAGCGCGGGCGGGTCGGCGCTCACCCGGCGGGCGGCGTGAAGCGGCCGTCGATCGCGGTCCAGCCGCCGTCGACGGTGAGCGTGGATCCCGTCACGAACGACGACGCGTCCGACGCCAGGTAGACGACCGCGCCGGCGAGCTCGTCGGGACGCGACCAGCGGCCGAGCGCGCTCTTCGAGGCGTACGCGCCATACCACTCGTCGTCCGCCTTGATCTGCGCCGTGAGCGGCGTCTCGACGACGCCCGGGGAGACGACGTTGACCCGCACGCCCTGCGGGCCGTACTCGGCCGCCGCGGTCTTCGCGAGCTGCACGAGCCCCGCCTTCGTCGCGGCGTAGACGCCCTGACCGGGCTCGACGACCTGGGCCCGGATCGAGGCGAAGCCGACGATCGAGCCGCCGCCGTTCGCCGCGAAGCGGGCGCCGAAGCGGCGGATCAGCTGGAACGACGCGCGCAGGTTCAGGTTCACGACGCGGTCGAACTCGTCGAGCGTGTAGTCGTCCATGCGCTTGCGCACGTTGGTCGCGGCGGTGAACACGAGCGCCGAGGCGGTGCCGAAGCGCTCGGCGGCGGCCTCGACCGCGTCGTCGTCGAGCACGTTCAGCTCGTACGCCTCCGCGACGCCGCCCGCCTCGGCGATCAGCGCGGTCGTCGCCTCGGCGCTCTCGAGCGAGAAGTCGGCCACGACCACGTGCGCGCCCTGCGCCGCGAGCGCCCGGGCGGCCTCGCGGCCGATCCCGCTCCCCGCGCCGATCACGACCGCGGTGCGGCCGTCGAGGCGGAAGAGCCGGGAGTAGTCGATGGGGGCTGGGGCGTTCATGCGGGTCTCCTGAGGCGTACGACTGGGCGGGGATGGGATGGATCCTGCGACTCGCCTGGCGCGGTAGCGCCACCGTGGAATGCGCGGAACGCTGACGCGTTCCGCCTCAGCATTCCACGCACGCAGGATGACGGGGGCGGGCAGGGTACGAGAGGCGGGGCTAGCCGCGGGCCCTCGGACGGATCATCGCCATGCGGGTGACGGTGAACTCCTCGATGGCGAAGCGCGGGCCCTCGCGGCCGATCCCGGAGTCCTTCACGCCGCCGTAGGGCATGATGTCGGAGCGGAAGCCCGGGATCTCGTTGACCACGACACCGCCGACCTCGAGGCGATCGATCGCCGCGAAGGCGCTCTCGAGCGACGCCGTGTAGATCGCGGCCTGCAGCCCGTAGCGGGAGTCGTTGACCAGGTCGATCGCGGCGTCGACGGAGTCGACCGTCGTGAGGCACACGACCGGCCCGAAGACCTCCTCGCACCACACGTCGACGTCGGCGGGCACGTCGCCGAGCACGACGGGGGCGAGATGGGCGGCATCGCCCGCCCGCGGCCCCTCGGTGAGCAGGCTCGCCCCGGCCGCGAGCGCCCGATCGATCATCGCGCGGATGCGCTCGCCCGAGGCTGCGTTGATGACGGGCGCCACGTTCGTCCGCAGGTCGCGGGGATCGCCGAAGACGAGTTCGCCCATGCGCTCGACGAGGCGCTCGGCGAAGCGCCGGGCGATCCCGCGCTCGAGCACCACGCGCTGCACCGAGATGCAGGCCTGCCCGTTGGCGTAGAAGCCGCCGCGCAGCACGGCGTCGACGGCCGCCTCGAGGTCGGCGTCGTCCGCCACGATGAAGCCGGTGTTCGAACCGAGCTCGAGCACCGCCTTGCGCGGGGCCGCCTGCTGCGCGATGAGGTGCCCGATCTTCGCGGATCCGGTGAAGGAGACCACCTGCGCGCGCGGATCGCGCACGAGCGTCTCGCCGACGATCGGGTCGCCGTTGACGAGCTGCGCGGCGGCGGCCGTGACGCCATGGGCGGCGAGGATCTCCCGGGTGATCGCGAGGAGCTCGATCGTGGCGAGCGGGGTGTTGGGGGCGGGCTTGATGATGACCGGGCAGCCCGCGGCGATGGCGGGCGCGAGCTTGTGGGTGGCGAGCAGCAGCGGGTAGTTGAAGCCGGCGATGCCGACGACCACGCCGGCCGGCTTCCGGGTGTAGTACCCGATCATGCCGCGGCCGAGCTCCTGGAGGTCGAGCGGCACGGTCTCGCCGTGGATGTGCGAGACCTCCTCGGCGGTCGCCTCGAGCGTGACGACGGTGCGGTTCACCTCGGTGCGGCAGTCGACGCGGGGCTTGCCGGTCTCGAGCACGAGCAGGTCCTCGAGGCGCTGCGCCTCGGCGCGCACCCGGGCCGTGAGATCGACCAGGATCGCCCGGCGCTGCGCCGTGGTGAGCGCGGCCGTCTCGGCCCTCGCCGCCTCCGCGGCGTCGAGCGCGTCCCGGGAGTCGGCGGCGGTGCTCACGGGCGCCCGGCCGATGACGCTGCCGTCGAAGGGGAAGACGATCTCGGAGGAGACGCCCGTCTCGCGCCAGCCGGTGCCGATCGGCAGGGCGCCGGCTGGGGCGATGAGATCGAGTGCGTCTGGCATGGCGGCTCCCTGGTGGTGGACGGCGGGCGCGCGGCGTAGGCGGCGATGCCTGCGGCACACCCTCGCGCTGAGTGGTCTTACCATTTAATATAGATCACCACAGGCCCATCTCCAAGGCGCGAGCGGCCGAGCGCCGCCGAAAGGATCGATCATGACCAACAGCTACGAGATCGCGGTGCTGCCCGGCGACGGCATCGGCCCCGAGGTGGTCGCCTGCGCGCTCGAGGTGCTCGACGCCGCGGAGGAGCGATTCGGATTCAGCACCGAGCGCAGCACCTTCGCCGCCGGTGCCAACCACTACCTCGAGACCGGCGAGCTGTTCGACGCCGTCGAGGCGCAGCTGCGCGGCAAGGACGCGATCCTCTTCGGCTCGATGGGCGACCCGCGGGTCACCCCGGGCATCCTCGAGCGCGGATTCATCCTCGAGATGCGCCAGCGCTTCCAGCAGGCGGCGAACGTGCGGCCCGTGCGCCTCTACCCCGGCGTGCCCACGCCGATCGCCGACCTCGCGCCCGAGCGCTGCGAGCTGGTGATCGTGCGTGAGAACACCGAGGGAGCCTACGTCGGCCGCGGATCCACCGTGCACGCCGGCACCCCGCACGCCGTCGCCATGCAGGAGTCGCTCAACACGCGCGCCGGCATCGAGCGCGTCGTCGACTTCTCGTTCCGCCTCGCGCTCGGCCGCCGCAGGCGGCTGACGCTCTGCCACAAGACCAACATCCTCGTCGCGGCCGGGCAGCTGTGGCAGCAGGTCGTCGCCGACGTGGGCGAGCGCTACCCCGAGGTGGAGGTCGACTACGTGCACGTCGACGCGATGTGCTTCCATCTGCCGCTCACGCCCGAGCGCTTCGACGTCGTGGTCACCGACAACCTCTTCGGCGACATCATCACCGACCTGGGCGCCGTGATCCAGGGCGGTCTCGGCGTCGCGACGAGCGCGAACCTCAACCTGGACGGCAGCGCGCCGAGCATGTTCGAGGCGATCCACGGCTCCGCCCCCGACATCGCCGGGACCGGCCTCGCGAACCCGGCGGGCGCGATCCTCTCGCTCGCGCTCATGCTGGGCCATCTCGGCGAGGGCGAGGCGGCCCGCGCCGTCGAGGCCGCCACGGTCGGGGTGCTCGGCGCGCTCCCCGCGCTCTCGGGTCCCCGGATGGGGGCCGGCACCGCCGAGATCGGCGCCAGGATCGCCGGGATCGTGCGCGAGGGTCGGGCCGACGCCGCGCTCGTACCCGACTCGCTGCTCGGCGTGCTGGCGGGCCTCGCGCCGTCGCGGCTGCCGTAAACCGCCACCCCGCGCCGCATCACGATAGCCTGGTCGGGTGGGGAACAGGGACGAGGAGGCCAGGAGGCGGCTCTCCCGCACCCCGCCGCGCTGGGCCACCGTCGCGGTGCTCGCCTTCGCCGGGCTCTGCTCGTCGTTCATGTTCACGCTGGTCGTGCCGCTGCAGGCCGAGCTGCCCGAACTGCTGCACGCCTCGCGGGAGGACACCAGCTGGGTGGTCACGATCACCCTGCTCGTCGCGGCCGTGGCCACTCCGATCTCGGGGCGGCTCGGCGACATGTACGGCAAGCGGCGCGTGGTCCTGGTGCTGCTGGCGCTGCTCGTCGTCGGCTCGCTCATCGCGGCGCTCGCGGGCTCGATCGTCGGGGTGATCATCGGCCGGGCGCTGCAGGGCGCGGTGACCGGCGTGATCCCGCTCGGGATCGCCATCATGCGCGACGTGCTGCCGCCCGAGCGGCTGGGCACCGCGGTGGCGCTCATGAGCGCCACGATGGGCGTCGGCGGCGCGCTCGGCATGCCGATCGCGGCCTACCTGGCGCTGCACACCGACTGGCACGCGCTGTTCTGGCTCGCGGCGGGGCTCGGCGTCGTAGGGCTGCCGCTCGTGGCGCTCTTCGTGCCGGGCGACGTGCTGCGCACCGCCGGCCGCCTCGACCTGCTCGGCGCCGCGGGGCTCGCGCTGGGCCTCACCGGGATCCTGCTCTTCGTCTCGCGGGGCGCGGAGTGGGGCTGGAGCTCGCCGCTCACGCTGACGAGCGGGATCGGCGGCGTGATGGTGCTGCTGCTGTGGGGCTGGTACCAGCTGCGGGCCTCGGACCCGCTGCTCGATCTGCGCGTGGCGGCACGACCCGCGGTGCTGCTCACCAACATCGCCGCGATCGGCATGGGCTTCGCGCTGTTCTCCTCGAACGTCACCTTCCCCCAGATGCTCGAGCTGCCCGTCGAATCGGGATCCGGATTCGGTCTCGACATGATGCAGGCCGCGCTCATCGTCATGCCCGCGGGCCTCGTGATGATGGTGATCTCCCCGCTCTCCGGCTGGCTCGAGCGCACGATCGGCCCCCGGCCGCTGTTCACGGGCGGTACGGCGGCGATCGTGCTGGCCTACGTCTTCGTGCTGCTGTGGTCGAGCGAGGTGTGGCACATCCTCGCCGCGAACATCTTCATCGGCGTCGGCATCGGATTCACCTTCGCGGCGATGCCCATGATCATCATGCGCTCCGTGCCCGCGCACGAGACCGGCGCGTCGAACGGCCTCAACGCGCTCTTCCGCTCGGTGGGCACCTCGAGCGCCTCGGCCGTGATGGGCGGTGTGCTCGCGGCCATGAGCACCGATTTCGACGGTCGCGCGGTGCCGAGCCGCGCCGCGTTCGACATCTGCTTCTGGCTGGCGATCGCCGCCGGCGCGATCGCCCTCGTGCTGTCGCTGTTCATCCCCAGGCAGCCGACGGGCGAGAAGCACCCCTCGCTGCCGAGCTGACTTCGCGCCGCCCTGCGCCGCGCCGCCCGATCCCGCCGAAACCGAGTCCATTCCTCGAGACCGCACGGAGTATCGCCGCTGAAACCCTCGGGCCGGTGCAATCCCCTCGGTCTCGGCTGAGGGGATTGCGCGGAGCGCAACGCGCCCTTCCGCGCGACCCCTCAGCCGCCCTCCCGGCCCTCCCGGTCCTCCCGACCCTCGGCGAGCTGCCGGGTGAGCCCGGCCTCGTCGTGCAGCCGGGGCTCCGTGCGGTACTGCGGACGCACCCCAGACTTGTCGCGGTAGAACGCGCGGATGCGGTCCATGTCGGCCACCACGTCGCCCGTGAGAGCGATGGTGATGCCCAGCCCGGCCGTCTTCGTGGCCCCGTCGGCGAAGCCCAGCGTGACCGGCAGGCCGGCCGCCCGGGCGATCCGGTAGAAGCCGCTGCGCCATCCGGCGCCCCGCCGCGTGCCCTCGGGTGTGACGACGAGCAGGAAGCGCTCGGTGCGCCGCGCGCGGGCGACGACCTCGTCGACCACCCCGGCCGCGTTCGCGCGGTCCACCGGGATGCCGCCGAGCGCCCGCATGACGGGGCCGGCGATCCCGCGGAACAGCTCGCGCTTGCCGAGCCAGTGGATGCGCATCCTCGCCTCCCAGGCGATGCCGAGCATCAGCAGGAAGTCGAAGTTCGAGGTGTGGGGCGCGCCGATGAGCAGCCGCGGACCGGCGACGGGCTGCGCCTCTCGCACCAGGGTCCACGGCGAGAGGCGCCAGAACAGTCGGGCGATGGCGGCGCGGAGCGAATCCCAGATCATCCCTTCAGCGTACGATGCTCATCGATCCCGTGAGGGATATGCCGCAGCGCCCGGGCCCCCGGCGCCGGAGGGCACCGCGACCGCTCGCGCCGGCGCGCCGTCCGCACCCGCGAGGGGCAGCGGGAAGACGCCAACCCAGGCCCGCTCCCCGAGCCGCTCGAGTCCGCGCAGGTTCTCCACGATCGCGCCGTCCGCCCCCAGCACGGCCGCGTGCACGGCGAAGTCGGCCGCCTCGCCGGGCCGCGGCGTGCGGTCGGGGTTCAGCGCGTCGACGGCGAGCACCCGCATGCCGAGCTCCAGCAGCCTCGAGGCCGCCCCGGCATCGAGGTACGGGTGCCGCAGGTAGCGCGGGGTGCCGAAGTACCGATCCCAGCCGGTGCGGATCGCCACGATCGGCGGCACCCCGGCGAAGCGGTCGAGGCCGAGCGCCGCCGCGTCGATCCGGCCCTCGTCCGAGGTGCGGTCCGCGACGTCGAGGATCAGTGCCTCGCCCGAGAGCTCGTCGAGCGAGAAGCGGTCGACGGTGCGCCCGCCGTCGATGGTGTGGGCCGGGGCGTCCACGTGGGTGCCCGTGTGCGAGCCGAGATCGAGGTGCGCCACGGCGACGCCGTCCGCCTCGACCGTGAGCGCGGGTTCCACCCGTACCGCGGGATCCCCCGGGTAGACGGTCATGCCGGTGACGATGGGATGGCTGAGATCGATCACGTGCTCAGGCTCCGTCACGGCGGCGCGCCGGCCGGCCCGCCGAGGCGTCGTACGCGGCTCGCGCGGCCTCGATCCGGCTCCGGTTCTCGACGGCCCAGATCCCGAGCCCCACGGCGTGCTCCATGAGCGTCCGGCCGAGATCCGTCAGCTCGTACTCGACCCGCGGCGGCACCTCGGCGTGCACCGTGCGCGAGAGCAGGCCGTCGCGCTCGAGGTGGCGGAGCGTGAGGGTGAGCATGCGCTGCGAGATGCCGGGGATGTGGTGCTGCAGCTCCGTGAAGCGGAGTCTCCCGCCCCGCAGCGTCGCCACCACGAGCAGGGACCACTTGTCGCCGATCCGCGCGAGCACCTCGCGGATCACCCGCCCGTCCTCGGTGCCGTGCGCGCCGCTGCACGATCCCTCGTAGTCGGTCAGCGGGGCCGCCTCCTGCGCCGTCATTCCATGTCACCTACTCACATCGATGTGCCTTTTGCACGCCGCCCCTCCGTGTTGCACGATGGGGTTGCTTACTCATCGTAAGCGACCCCACTCGAGATCACCGGAGAATCCCATGCTCATCGCCCTCTGGATCGTCAACGCCCTCCTCGCACTCGCCTTCCTCGGCGCCGGGATCATGAAGCTCGCCCGATCCCGCGAAGCGCTCGCCGCGGGGGGAATGGGCTACGTCGAGGACTTCGCCCCGGCCACGATCAAGGTCATCGGCGCGCTCGAGGTGCTCGGTGCGCTCGGCCTGATCCTCCCCCTCGCCACCGGCATCGCGCCGGTGCTCACCCCGATCGCGGCGGTCGGCCTCGTGCTCACGATGGTCGGCGCCGTCGTGGTGCACGTGCGGCGCCGGGAGACCGCGGCTCCCGCGGCCGTGCTCGGCGTGCTCGCGCTGGCGAGCGCGGTGCTCGGGTTCATCGCGCTGCGGTGACGTCGGCGCTCCTCGCACCCGCGACCGGTTCCACCGGCGGCAGCAGGAGCGCTGCCACCCAGGTGGTGATCGGCACCGCGAGCACCAGCCCGACGCTGCCGCACAGCGTGCGCACGATCTCGGTGACGATGTCCTCGTGCGTGAGCAGGGAGAGCATCGGCCGGTTGTAGAGGTACAGCAGGATCAGCACGCTCATCGCCGCTCCCACGTAGGCGAAGAACACGGTGTAGACCGTCGAGGCGATGTGGTCCCGGCCGATCCGCATCGCCCGCGCGTAGACCTCGCGCCGCGGCATGCCGGGGGCCGCGGCCCGCAGCTCCCAGACCGCCGAGGCCTGCGTGATCGTGACGTCGTTCAGCACCCCCAGCCCCGCGATGATGATCGCGCAGCTGAGCAGCCCGCGGAAGTCGATCTCCGCGGCCATCGCCGACAGCCGCCCCGAGGCCTCGTCGCCGACCCCGCTCAGCCGGGTGGCGTGCACCGCGATCAAGGAGATCCCCGCCATGATGAGGATCCCGCACAGCGTGCCGACGAGCGCCGCGGTGGTGCGCAGGTTGGGACCGTGCACGAAGTACAGGGTGGCGAACATGATCGCGCTCGACCCGACGACGCCCACGAGCAGTCCGGGCTGGCCCGCCACGAGCGCGGGCAGCACGAACGCGAGCAGCACCCCGGCTGCCACCCCCAGCGCCGCGAGCGCCAGCAGCCCGCGCCAGCGCCCCACGGCGATCACCACCGCCGCGAACACCAGCGTGAGCAGCACGAGCTGCCAGCCGCGGAAGACCCCGGTGGCGTCGTAGCCGCGCGCCACCTCGTAGCTCGCTGCGAGGCCGGGGGCGGCTTCGGGATCCGCGGCGGCCTCGGGATCCGCTGCCGATTCGGGATCAGCGGCAGATTCGGGAGCGACGGCGCCCGCGCCGGGCTCCGCACCCGCGGCGAGGGGGTACGCGATCAGCTCGAGGTGGTCGCCCGGCCGGATGCCCGCGGTGGCGAGCGCGCCGCGCAGCTGGACGTCGATGAACTGCCCCGCGTCGGGCCCGGTGCGCACGCCGACACCGGCGAGCAGGCAGGTGCTCTCCGACCTCCCGAGGTCCACAGCCTCCGCGCCGGCCTCGCCCCCCGCGCCGGCCGCGCCGGCCTCGGCGCCCGCCGCGCCCCCGGCTCCGGATCCCTCCGCGGCTCCGGAGCCGTCGACGGGACCGGTGCCGCACCCCTCCGCGATCCGCAGCACCTCGCCGCGCTCGAAGGTCACTCCCTCGGCGACGTACATCGCCCGATCGGCGACCCGCGCCACGTCGGAGCCGTCGGGCCAGAGCGCCGCCATCCCCCAGGCCGTCGCGCCGGCGACGAGCACCAGCAGCCCGAGGGTGAGATATCGCACGAGCGGAGACGCGGAGACCGCGCGGCTCGGCACCCGGGTGTGGGAGTGGCCGCGGGGATCCGGCGTCGGCTGCCCGGCGGGACGCTCCGTCCGGGATCTCCAGATATCGATAATGCCTCTCATTATGAGAAAGATCCTATCCGCAGACCGGCCGGCCCCGTCGGCCCGACACCCGCACTCGCGACCCGGCCCCTGCCGCCGCGAGCCGGATCGACGTAGGCTCGAGGCGAGAGGGGGACGCGATGCGGACCAGCACCCGGGCCGGCCGACGCGCGGAGCTGATCGCGGTATCGACCCTCGCGGCGCTCGCCCTCGTCTCCTGCACCGGATCGCCGGGCGACGGACCCTCCGCGGCACCGACACCGCCGCCGAGCGCCCCGGAGGGCCCCGGCGCCGACCCGGGCTCGGACCCGGACCCGAGGATCGTCGCGAGCGGGCTCGACTCCCCGTGGTCGGTCGCCTTCCACGGCGGCACCCCGCTGATCAGCGAGCGCGACACCGCCCGCATCGTGGCGCTCGACCCCGATGGCACGGTGCGCGAGGTCGGGGTCGTCGACGACGTCGCGCCCCGCGGCGAGGGCGGCCTGCTCGGCATCGCGGTGCACGACGGCCGCCTGTACGCGTATCTCACCGCGGACCACGAGAACCGCATCGAGCGCTTCGAGCTGCGGGGCGACCCCCTCGCGCTGGGCGAGCCGGAGACGATCCTCGACGGCATCCCGGCCGCCGGCAACCACAACGGCGGCAGGATCGCCTTCGGGCCCGACGGGCTGCTCTACGCGACGGCCGGCGACGCCGGGGACCCGGGTGATGCCCAGGATCCGGACTCGCTCGCCGGAAAGATCCTGCGGGTCACGGCGACCGGTGCGATCCCGCCGGACAACCCGTTCCCCGGCTCGCCGGTCTACAGCCTGGGGCACCGCAACCCGCAGGGCCTGGCCTGGGACGACGACGGCGCGCTCTACTCGAGCGAGTTCGGTCAGAACACCTGGGACGAGCTCAACGCGATCGAGGCCGGCGGCAACTACGGCTGGCCAGAGGTCGAGGGCATCGCCGGCGCGGACGGGTTCATCGACCCCGTGCAGCAGTGGTCCCCGGCGGATGCCAGCCCCAGCGGCATCGCGATCCTCGGCGACCGCCTCTACGTCGCGAATCTGCGCGGCGAGCGGCTGCGCAGCGTGCCGCTCGCCGATCCCACGACCTCGACCGAGATCGCGGTCGGCGAGTACGGCCGCCTGCGCGACGCGGTCGCGGCACCCGACGGCTCGCTGTGGGTGCTCACGAACAACACCGACGGGCGCGGGCAGCCGCAGCCCGACGACGACCGCGTGCTCGCGTTCGACGTGCTCGCGCTCGACCTCGCGGAGCAGACCCCGGCGGCGCGCTCGCCCTCGGCGAACAGCCCTTAGCACTCTCCTCACAAGAGTGCTAATCTGAACACGGGTTGAGTCGATAGCACTCAACTTTCACACCGGTACCGACGTAGACCAGATGAAAGGTGAAGTGATGGCACACTACAGTCCGATCCGCGAGATGGAACGCCTCGCCGATGCTCTGCTCGACGGCCCGGCACGAGGTCCCCGGCAGATGCCGATGGATCTCTACCGCGACGGCGACCGCTACATGCTGACGGCGGATCTCCCCGGCATGGACCCGGGTTCGGTCGATATCGATGTCGATGGCCAGCTGCTGACCATTCGCGCCGAGCGCACGCTCCCCGACCACGAGAACGTGAAGTGGATCACGCGCGAGCGCACTCCGGGCAGCTTCCTGCGCCAGCTCAGCCTCGGCCAGGGCATCGACACCGAGCGGATCTCCGCCGGCTACGACAACGGCGTGCTGAGCGTGACGATCCCCGTGAGCGAGCGGGCGAAGCCGCGCAAGGTCCAGGTGACGAGCGGCACGGTCATCGAGGCGGAGACCGAGAAGGCCCAGGCGGGATCCGACTCCCGCCAGCTGGAGAACACGCAGGCGTAGCCGCGTCGCAGGCCGCGCGGCAGGCCCCGGCGAGGACCCCTCGCCGGGGCCTGCCGCGCGTCTCCCGTCTCAGCGGCGCGCCGCGATGGCGACGAGCTCTCGAGGGGCGCCGGTGAGGTCGCGCTGCGACCCGCGCCAGATCGCCATCAGCGGACGGTGCACGGGCCGCGGCTCGAAGTCGAGCGCTCGCAGACGCCCCAGGCGCACGTCGTCCCGCACCGTGAGCTCGCTCAGCACGGCGGGCGCCACCCCGTCGATCACCGCCGAGCGCACGGCGGCCTCCGTGGCGAGCACGACGAGCGGCGCCACCGGCTCGCGGCCGAGCTCAGCGAGCACCGCCGCCTCGAACGCCGCCCGCGTCCCGCTCCCCGGTTCCCGGGCGACCAGCGGAACCTCCGCGGCCTCGGGGAGGCGCACCGCCGCCCGTGCCGCCCAGGGGTGGTCGGTCGCCACCGCGAGCACCATGCGGTCCCGCCGCACCACCGTCGTCCCCAGATCCCGCGGCGCCTCCGGCGTCTCGATGAACCCCAGGTCGAGCGCGCCGGATCGCACCATCGCGATCACCGAATCGCTGTTGGCGGTGCGCAGGTGCACCGCGGTGGCCGGGCGCCCCGCCTCCAACTGCGCACGCCGCAACCCGAGCAGCCAGCCGGGCAGCAGGTGCGAGGCGACCGTCTGGCTGCCGCCGACGGAGATCGCCTCCGCGGACGCGTCGCGGAGGTCCGAGATCGCCTCGTCGAGCCGGCCGATCGCCGCCAGCACCTCGCGCGCCCGCGCGAGGACGGCCTCTCCCGCCGCCGTCGGCGCGATCCCCGAGAAGCTGCGGTGCAGAAGCTCGACGCCGATCGTGCGCTCGAGACCGCGCATCCGGCTGGAGACCGCCTGCTGGCTCACTCCGAGATCGCGGGCCGCCGCCGACAGGCTGCCCGTGCGCACCGCGCTCTCGAGGCACTGGAGCTCGGCGATGGAGGGAGTGGGCACGAACACCCACGGTACAACCTCCGCTTGTGCCCCGACAAGCGCGACCCGTCTTCCGCGGCGCGGGGCCGACGCGCCAGACTGTGCATCATGCAGCTCGCCCCGATCCCGACGCTCCCCTCCCGACTCCTCGCCCGCGGACGAGAGGTGTGGCCGGGCCTGCTGCTCTGCGCCGGCATCGCGGCGGTCGCGACCGCCATCTCGCACGCGGTGCCGGTCTTCGGCTCGGCGATCCCCGCGGTCGCCATCGGGGTGGTCGTCGCGCTGATCGGGAAGCCCGGCGGCCGGATCGCACCGGGCATCGGCTACTCGGGGAAGTTCGTGCTGCAGTGCGCCGTCGTGCTGCTCGGTTCGCAGCTGTCGCTGTCGAGCATCGTGGCGGTGGGCGCGGAATCCCTGCCGGTGATGCTCAGCTCGCTGGCGGTCTGCCTGCTCGCCGCCTGGCTGATCGGCAGGGCGATGCGGATCGATCGCGACATCAGGACCCTGATCGGCGTCGGCACGGGGATCTGCGGGGCGTCGGCGATCGCGGCGGTGTCGCCGATCATCCGCGCCCGCAGCTCGGACATCTCCTACGCGATATCCACGGTGTTCCTCTTCAACATCCTCGCCGTCGTCGCCTTCCCCGTCATCGGGCACGCGCTCGGCATGTCCCCGCACGCGTTCGGGCTCTTCGCCGGGACCGCGATCAACGACACGAGCTCGGTCGTCGCGGCGGCGAGCGTGTTCAGCGCCTCGGCGCTCGGCTTCGCGGTCGTCGTGAAGCTCGTGCGCACGCTCATGATCATCCCCGTCAGCGTCTCGCTCGCGATCATCGAGGGACGCCGCTCCGAGGACGGAGGACGCCTCACGGCGGGGCGCGTCGCGGGCCTGGTGCCGTGGTTCCTCGTCGGCTTCATCCTGCTCGCGGGTGTCGCCTCGACGGGCCTCATCCCCGCCGGCGCCTCGGCGATCCTGACCGAGGTGAGCGTGTTCCTCGTCGCCACCGCGCTCGCGGCGATCGGACTGTCCACCGACCTGCGGGCGATCCGCGCGGCGGGCTTCAAGCCTCTGCTGCTCGGCGCGATCCTGTCACTCCTCGTCATGTCCACGACGCTCGGGGTCATGGCGGCGACCGGGCGCATCCCCTCCTGAGCGGATCGCGCCCGGCCGGGCAGCCCCCTCACCCGAGCGTCACGGGCCGCACGAGCACGCGACGGCGGTCCCGCACCCAGACCGCACCGTCCTCACGGTGCTCCGCGCGGGAGGCGAAGCGGTAGCGGTACGACACCACCCGCACCCACCGCGGTCGCTCTCCGCCGAACGGGTCGTGACGCAGCAGCGCGAGGATCGGGGCATCGGCCTCCAGCAGCCGCACCAGGAGGGCCGTGAACCACTCGTCGAGCGAGCGGCCGAGCGGCAGGAACCACATCAGCCAGTCGAGCCGCAGATGGTACGGGGCGAACTGGCGGGGCACCCGCCGCACATCGCCCGGTTTGCCCTTGAACTCGTACTCCTTCCAGCCGGCGGCTTCGGGATCCTCATCCGTCGTTCCCTCGATCACGTACTCGATGCGCTCCTTGGTGACCGTGCCGAACGCACCGTAGGCGTTGGCGAGCTGCCAGCGGTTGAAGCTCGCGTTCATCAGCTGGTGCCGCGCGAACAGGTTGCGCAGGGCCGGCCGGCTGAGGGCGAGGGTGAGCACCCCCACGGCGGTCGTGATCACGAACCAGTATCCGGGCAGGCCGTCGATCCCGATGCTGAGATCCGCGAGCCGGTCCGCGCCCGCCCCGGGCATCGAGACCGCCGAGAAGGCCAGCACGATGGTCGCCCAGTTCAGCCAGGCGAAGTTGCCGGTGAGCACGAGCCACAGCTGCGTGGCGACGACGATTCCCGCGGCGGCGGTGCCGACGATCGCGGGCACCGGCCCGGGCACCCAGAGACCGAGGATCGGCGCGAACAGGAAGAACGGCACGATCAGCTGGGCGAAGTGGTTGCCGAGCACCTCGCCCCGGTGGAACCACCGCGGCAGCAGGTGCGCCTGCCGGCTCAGCAGGCCCGGCATGGGCTGCGTCTCGTGGTGATACATCAGGGCGGTGAGATCGCGCCACTCGCGCCCGCCGCGGATCTTGATCATGCCCGCGCCGAACTCGAGCCGGAACACCAGCCACCAGAACAGCACGATCACCACGGCCGGCGGCGGCTGCTCGCGCGATCCCAGGAACGCGGCGAGGAAGCCCGCCTCGAGCAGCAGCATCTCCCAGCCGAAGCCGTAGAACGTCTGCCCGATGCTCGAGATCGACATGTAGGCGCCCCAGAGGGCGAGGAAGCACAGCATCGGCACCCACGGCGGGGCCAGCTGCGGGATCCCGAGCACGAGCAGCGCGGCGATCGCGATGCCGCCCCAGCACAGCAGCGCCAGGCGGCGATCGGTGTAGCGCACGCGGCGGAACACGGTGGGCCGGATCATGCGCCCGCGCGCCTTCGAGGCCGACGCCCACTCGAGCAGTCGCGGGGCCGGCAGCAGGCCGCGCTCTCCGAGCAGCGGGCGGAACTGGTTGAGGGTCGAGACGAGCGCGACGAGGTAGAGCGCCGCGATCCCGCGCTGCAGGATCTCGCGCGCGAAGCCGAAGTCGACCGCCGCGAAACCGTCCATGTCGACAGGGTACGCCTCGGGTCCAGGCGCCGCAGCCGGGGTCGCGCGGAGCCTATCCCCGCGCCTCGCCGAGGCGCCAGTAGCCCGAGAACACGATCCTGGACTTGGCCACCCCGCGATCGTCGACGAGGTGGCGGCGGATGCGCTGCACCCCTGCGCGCTCTGCGCACACCCAGGCGTAGTCGATGCGGCCGGGCAGCGCGGCGGCTCTGACGGCGCGCTCCAGCGCGGCTCCGGGCCGCCCGTCGCGGTCCACCCAGACGACCTCGGCGCCGAGCCCCGGCTGCCGATCGCGGCGATCGCCGGTCTCGATGACGACGTGGGTCCGCACTCCGTTCGCCGGGACCTCCAGGATCCGGGCGATCGCCGGGATCGCGGACTCGTCTCCGACGATCAGCCGCGTCCGAACGCCGGGCGGTGGATCGTACAGGGCCGTGCACTCCCGGATGCCGAGCGCGGATCCGGGCCGCGCGCGCCGGGCGAACCGCGTGCCGGGCCCCTCGTCGCCGTGCACCACGAAGTCGACGTCGATCTCGGCCGCGGCCGGGCGGTGCCCGCGGAGCGTGTACCAGCGCAGCTGGGGCCGCACCTCCTCCGGCAGCTCCGCCACCGCGGCACGGATGGCATCGGCGCGCTCGGCGTCCGGCAGCGCGAGCGGCGCGTCCTCGGATCCGGGCAGCAGCAGGCCGAGGTACTCGTCCGGCCCCAGCGGCGCGTAGTCCGCGAGCTCGGGCGCCGCGATCGTGAGCCGGCGCATCCCCGGGGTCACCCACGCGGCCGCCGTCACCCGCGCCGCGAACACCCGGGGGCGCGAGCGCCGGGGCCGTCGCGGGGCGCGAACGGGCACGGCCCCGGCGGTACCGGCGGCCGCGGGAGCGCCTGCGGTCCCGGGGGTGCCTGCGGTCCCGGGGGTGCCTGCGGTCCCGGGGGTGCCTGCGGTCCCGGGGGCGTCTGCGGGATCAGGCACGACGCCGCCCCTCCCGCCACAGGAGCCACAGGAAGAAACCGCCGCCGAGCGTGATCGTGACGACGCCGACGGGAACCGGCGCCGAGAACGCGTAGAGCGCGACCAGGTCGCTCACCACGAGCAGCACCGCGCCCGCGAGCCCCGCGCAGAGCAGGCTCTCCGAGCGGCAGAGCCGACGCGCCACGTGCGGGGCCACGAGGGCCACGAACGAGATCGGGCCGGCCGTGGCGACCGCGGCGGCCACGAGCAGCGTGGCGACCGCGAGCAGGATCCACCGCGCACGCGAGGTGCGCACGCCGAGCGCGATGGAGGCGCTCTCCCCGAGCACCATCATCCGCGCGTCCGAGGCCTTCCAGATCAAGACCGGCACGGCCAGCGCGAGCACCGTCGCCACGGGGAGCAGATCGGGCCAGCTGCGCCCCTGCAACGATCCCACGAGCCAGGTCTGCGCGGTCGTCGCGCTGGCCACGAACACCTGCGAGAGCACGTACTCGACTGCGGCCATCGCGATGGCCGAGAGCGCGACGCCGGCGAGGACGAGCTGCACCCCGTGCAGCCCCGTGCGCGCCGTGAGCGCGACGATCACCCCCGCCATCGCGATCGCCCCGGCCACCGCCCCCAGGCTCGCCTGGCCCGTCGACCCGCCCAGCACGAGCATCACGAACACGGCGCCGACCGACGCCCCGCCGCTGATCCCGATGATGTCCGGGCTCGCGAGCGGGTTGCGCGTGAGGGTCTGGAACACCGCGCCGGCGGTCGCGAGACACGCGCCGACCGTCATCGCGATGAGCGCGCGCGGCAGGCGACGGCCGAGCACGAAGAACTCCGTGCGCTGATCGGGCGCGTTGCCGAGCAGCGTCTCGACGACCGCCACCGGCGTGACGACGAAGTCGCCGAGCACGAGGGCGCCGGCGAGCAGCAGCACGAGCACGGTCGAGAGGACGGCGCAGACCCGGGCGGCGCGGCGGCCGAAGCGCAGCGACCAGCGGCCGCGCGCGGATCGGAGCACGCGATCGTCGGCCGTCAGCGCGTGGTCGCGCACGCGGACGCTCACGACAGCCCCGCCGTCCGACGTCCGGTGACGAAGGCGATGAGCAGCGGGCCGCCGATGAACGCCGTCACCACCCCCACCTGCACCTCGGCGCCGTTGCCGATGACGCGCCCGAGCACGTCGGCGACGAGCAGCAGCGTCGGGGCCGCGAGCAGCGAGAGCGGCAGCACGATGCGCAGGTCGGGCCCCACGACCCGGCGCAGCAGGTGCGGCACCACGAGCCCCACGAACGAGATCGGACCGGCGAGCGCGGTGGCGGCGCCGCAGAGCAGGGTGACGGACACGAGCACGAGCGCGCGCACGAGGCCGGGCCGCACGCCGAGCGCGGTCGCGCTGTCGTCGCCGAGCGCCATCAGGTTCAGGGCGGGACCGAGCGCGAGGCCGAGTAGGGTCCCGGCGACGAGGAAGACGAGCAGCGGCAGCGCCTCCTCCAGCGGTCGCGCGGTGAGGGATCCGATCCGCCAGAAGCGGTAGACGTCGAGCACGGACTCGCTCGTGAGCACGAGCGCCTGGGACACGCCGACGAGCACCGCCGAGAACGCCACCCCGGCCAGCGTGAGCCGGACCGGTGAGCCGGCGGCGAACCGGCTCACCGAGAACGCGAAGATCACGAAGGCCGCCGTCGCGGCGCCGGCGAGGGCGAACCAGATGGTGCCGGCCGCACCGATCGCACCGAAGAGGCTGAGGCCGGCGACGACCCCGAACGCCGCGCCGGCGTTGACGCCGAGGATCCCGGGGTCCGCGATCGGGTTGCGGGTGAGCGACTGCATCAGCACCCCCGCCGCACCGAGGGCCGCGCCGCAGAAGACCGCGTTGACGGTGCGGTTGACACGCAGGGTGCCGACGATGTTCAGCACATTCTCATCTCCGGTGCCGAAGAGGGAGCGCACGACCTCGTCGAAGGGGACGAAGCGCGCACCGACGGCGAGGCTGAGCACCAGTGATAGCGCCAGAAGCGCGGCCGCCAGCACCCCGATGCCCCACCGGCGCGCCGGTCGTACTGTGTACGATCGAGGCGAGGGGTGTTCCGAGAGGATCGAAGCGGTCACGGTTGGTAAGCCTAACCAAATCTTCATATGATGAACAATCGTGAACAGAGCATGCACTTCCCCAGCCCGCAGATTGATCACCACCGTCGCCGCCGTCGCCGGCCTCGCGCTCCTCACCGCGGGATGCAGCGGATCCGTCTCCGCAGACGCCTCGGAGGACGGCGCCGGAGCATCGTCCGGGAGTTCCTACACGGTCGATCACGCGATGGGCGAGACCGAGTTCGACGCGGTCCCCGAGCGGATCGTGGTGCTCGACTCGCCGCAGATCGATGCGCTGGTCGCGCTCGGCATCACCCCCGTCGGCGCGCCCGAGATCGACGAGGGCCGCGGGTTCCCGGCCTACCTCGCCGACGAGCTCGACGGGACCGAGCCGGTCGGCTACATCGCCGAGCCCGACATCGACGCCATCGCCAATCTCGCGCCCGACCTGATCCTCGGTTCCAAGGTGCGCCACGAGGCGCTCTACGACGAGCTCTCGTCGATCGCCCCCACCGTCTTCTCCGAGGACACCGGCACGAACTGGACCGAGCAGGCCGAGCTCACCGCGGCCTCCGTCGACCGCTCCGCCGAGATGCAGGAGAAGATCGACGAGGTCTCGGCGCGCGCCGCCGAGGTGGGCGAGGCCGTGGGAGCCGAGGGCACCACCGCCTCCATCGTGCGGTTCCGCGCCGACAACTTCCGGCTCTACGGCCCCGAGACGTTCTCGGGCTCCCTGCTGAGCGACATGGGCTTCGACCTCGGCGAGCGCGACTGGAACGAGTGGTCGATGATGGAGCTCAGCCCCGAGCTGTACGAGCAGATCGACGGCGACGTCGTGTTCTACATGAGCCCGGGCGGCGATCCGTCCGCGACCACGCAGCAGCAGATCACCGGGCTGTGGTCGGCGCTGCCCGGCGTCAGCGCCGGCTCGGCCTACGAGGTCGAGGACGACACCTGGATGGTGGGCATCGGCGTGCTCGGAGCGAACCTCGTGATCGACCAGGTCGAGGAGCTCCTCGCCTGATCCCGCGGCGGCTCCCGAGCGCGGGAGCCGCCGCCCCGTTCCCGCCCGGCCCGACCCCTCGCAACGGAGGCTCACGCCCATGACCGTACGACCCGCCGCACTCGAGGCCCGGGAACTCGTCGTGTCCTACGACCGGAAGGTCGCGGTCGACGGTATCGATCTCGCGCTGCCGGCGGGCTCGTTCACCGTGATCCTCGGGCCGAACGCATCGGGCAAGTCGACCGTGCTGCGCTCGCTCGCCCGGGTGCTGCGCCCCGAGTCGGGGACGATCCTCTTCGACGGCCGGGACCTCGCCGAGTACGGGTCCCGGGCGCTCGCGCGCCGCATGGGGCTGCTGCCCCAGGACGCGATCGTGCCCGAGGGCATGCGGGTCGCGGATCTCGTGTCGCGCGGGCGCCACCCGCACCACACCCCGCTCCAGCGTTGGACGGCGGCCGATGACGACGCCACGCGCGAGGCGCTCCGGGCGACCGGGACGACGGAGCTCGCGGACCGCTTCGTCGATCAGCTCTCGGGCGGCCAGCGGCAGCGGGTCTGGATCGCACTGCTGCTCGCCCAGCAGACGCCGGTGATGCTGCTCGACGAGCCCACCACGTTCCTCGACATCGCCCACCAGTACGAGCTGCTCGACCTGCTGCGGCTCCTCAACTCGCAGGGCAAGACGATCGTCGCGGTGCTGCACGATCTCAATCAGGCGGCGCGCTACGCCGACCACCTCGTGCTCATGAAGGACGGCCGCGTCGTCGCGACCGGATCCCCGGACTCCCTCATCACCGCCGAGCGGGTCGCAGAGGTCTTCGGCATCGACGCGGTCGTCTGCCCGGATCCGGTCACCCGCACCCCCATGGTGCTGCGCAGATAGCTCACGGCGCGCCGGCGCGGCCGCGGGATCCGCTGCTCAGCCGCTCAGCCGCTCAACCGCGGCGCATCACAGGGCCAGGCCGAGGGCCAGCGCCACGACGCCGAGCGCCGGAGCCGTCCCCTGCACGAGGGCGGCCTTCGCCTTGCCGGGGCTCGACAGCAGCAGGACGAGGGCCGCGGCCGTCATCGATCCCGCGCCCGCGAACACGAGCGTCGCGCCGACGGCCGTCTCGCCCAGCACGAAGAACACGATGCCCAGGAGCACGGCCACCGCCAGGAACAGGTTGTAGAAGCCCTGATTGAAGGCCAGCTCCTTCGTCGCCATCGCCTCGCGCTCGGAGGTGCCGAAGACGGCCCGCACCCGCGGGCTCGTCCAGGCGACGGACTCCATGGTGAAGATGTAGACGTGGAGCAGCGCGGCGATGCCCGCGAGTATCAGCCCTGCGACGATCATGATGCGGCTCCTCTCGCGCGCCCGGCGATCGGGCGCCCTGCCCCGACCCTATACGGATCGGCACCGGCCGCGGTGCCGATGCGGCCTCGATCGAGACCTTTGCAGTCGCGCGTGCTGCAGCATGTGCGGGATAGTGCAGCAGACGCGTCCTCGAAGTGGGGCTCACCTCGGCCGCACCGGGGTCACGGCACGGTGTAGCCCGCGACGCGGAACAGCTCGTACCACTCCGCCCGGGTGAGCGGCACCTCCGAGCCGAGCGCGGCTGCGGCGACGCGCTCGGGCGAGGTCGTTCCGAGCACCACCTGCATCTGCGCGGGGTGCCGCGTGATCCACGCCACGGCGATCGCCTCCACCGGCACGTCGTACTTCTCGCCCAGTCGCTCGATCACCGCGTTCAACTCGGGGTAGCGCAGCGAACCGAGGAACGGGCCGTCGAAGAAGCCCGCCTGGAACGGCGACCACGCCTGCACCGTGATGTCGTGCAGGCGGCAGTAGTCCACGATCCCGTCGTCGCGGGAGAGCGACTGGTCGAGTCCCTGCATGTTCGCGGCGACGCCCTGCGCGATGATCGGCGCGTGCGTGATCGAGAGCTGCAGCTGATTGGCCACGAGCGGCTGCTCGACGTACCGGCGCAGCAGGTCGATCTGACGGGGCGTGTGGTTGGAGACCCCGAAGGCACGTACCTTGCCCGCGGCCGACAGCTCGTCGAACGCGCGTGCCACCTCCTCGGGCTCGACGAGCGCGTCGGGCCGGTGCAGCAGCAGGATGTCGAGGTAGTCGGTGCCGAGCGCCTCGAGCGAGCCGTGCACCGAACCGACGATGTGCTCGTGGGAGAAGTCGAAGTACGGGCCGTCGGCGACGATGCCGGTCTTCGACTGGATCACGTACTGCTCGCGCTGCGAGGAGGTGAGCCGCAGCGCCTCCGCGAAGCGCCGCTCGCACCCGTGCACCTCGGAGCCGTAGATGTCGGCGTGGTCGAGGAAGGCGATCCCGGCGTCGCGGGCCGCCCCCACGAGTGCCCGCACCTCCTCGTCGCTCTTCTCCTGGATGCGCATCAGTCCGAGCACCACGTTGGGCACGACGAGGTCGGTGCCCGGCATCGGGAAGGTCTTCATCGGATGCTCCTCGCTCGCTTCACTCCCTGACGTCCGCCCCGTGGGTCGCGCGCTCCCGCAGCACGTCGAGCGAGAACTCCACGAGGTAGTCGTTGAGGGCCCACGAAGCCTGCTGAGCGGCTTGGGGATCGCGTCGCAGCACCGCCTCGAGCGCGCGCAGGTGATGCTCCTTGCCGCGGTGCATCTCCGAGGATCCCCCGGCCAGGTGCGTGAGCCAGAATCTCCGCGACAGCCCCTGCAGCGGCGCCATCGAGGCGCTCAGGTAGTCGTTGTGGGCCGCTTCCACGATCGCATTCTGGGTGGCTCGGAGGGCGGCGCGGTACGGGCCGATCTCCTCGGCCGCGCTCAGCTCGCGGGTGAGCCGCGCGAGGTGCTCGAGCTCGGCCTCCGTGGCGCGCTTGCAGGCGAGCGAGTACGCGAGCGCCTCGATGGGCCGCCGGAGCTCGAGCCGCTGCAGCTGCGCATCGACCGAGTTCGGGGCGATCTGGATCCCCCGCCCCGGCACGATGTCGATCATGCGCTCGAGGTTGAGCCGCTGCAGCGCTTCTCTCAGCGGTGTGCGACCGAGATCCAGGCGCTCCGTCAGAGAGGTCTCCGAGAGGAACTCGCCCGGAACGAGCACTCCCTCCTCGATCAGGTCGAGGAGCAGTTCATACGCCTCATCGGCCTTCGTCGCCATCGCCACCTCCGCGCCGATTCTATTTCAGCATTGCGTATATTCAAGATATATGACTAATATATCGTTACGCGCCGAAGACGCGTGTCACTCTCGAGGAGGAGAAGCATGAAGTACCGTCCAGGACTCGAACCCAACCCGCTGCCCTACGGGGTGTTCAAGAGCTCCACCGTTCCACGCCCGATCGGGTGGCTCTCCAGCGTCAGCGAGCACGGGGCGGAGAACATCGCGCCCTACAGCCAGTGGCAGAACCTGACCTTCGACACCCCGATGGTGATGTTCTCGGCCAACCGCTACCCCGACGGCCGCCGGAAGGACACCGTCGTCAACGCCGAGCGCACGGGATGGTTCGTCTACAACATGGCCACCTACGCCCTGCGCGAGGAGGTCAACTCGAGCGCGATGGCGCTGGGGCCGGAGGAGAACGAGTTCGATGCGCTGTCGGTGACGAAGGTGCTCGCCGAGAGCCACCCGATCCCGATGGTCGCGGAGAGCCCGATCAAGTTCGAGTGCCGGTACCACTCCACCACCACGATCCCCGGCCGCTCGAACGTCGGAACCATCGACGTCGTGTTCGCCGAGGTCGCCGTGATCCACGTCGACGACGAGGTGATCACGGACGACGGCAGGATCGATATCCTCGGCATCAGCCCGATCGCCCGCATGGGGTACTTCGACTACACCGTGGTGCGGGAGCTGTTCGAGATGCGCGTACCCGGATCCGACCGCGATGCGCAGCTCGGTCTCGAAGGGCAGGCCGGCTGATGACCTCCAGCGCTTCGAACACCGGCACCGCCGCGCCCGCCCGCACCGGCGAGCGCGGGCGCATCCGCGACCTCGTCGCGGTGAATCTCGGGAACACCCTGGAGTGGTACGACTGGACGATCTACTCGATCTTCGCCCACCACTTCGCGGTGCGGTTCTTCTCGGCCGACGATCAGGCCTCCGCGCTGCTCTCGGCATTCGCGGTGTTCGCGGTCGGATTCGTCACCCGCCCGCTCGGCGGGATCGTCTTCGGCCGGTACGCCGACCGGGCCGGGCGGCGCACGGCCCTGGCCGTCGCGATGATGCTCACCGCGGGCGGCAGCCTGCTCATCGCCGTCTCGCCGGACTACGGGCAGGTCGGAGTGTTCGCCTCGATCATCCTGGTCGTCGCCCGTCTGGTGCAGGGGCTCGCCCACGGCGGCGAGATGGGCACCTCGGTGACCTACCGCGTCGAGCGCGCGCCGAGCCATCGCCGCGCGCTCTGGGGCAGCTCCTCGTGGGTGAGCGTCGTGCTCGGCACCATGCTCGCGACCGTCACGGGGCTGGGCCTCAACCTGGTGCTCGGCGCCGATGCCGCGGCCGAGTGGGGGTGGCGGGTCGCCTTCGCCGTCGGCGGCCTCCTGGGGCTGTACGCGCTGTACCTGCGCCGGCGGCTCCCCGAGACCGACGCCTTCGCGCACTCGCCCGAGAACGCGGACTCGCCGCAGGAGCGCGCGCATGGATCGCGGGCGGACGCGTCGCGGCCCGGCGGCATCTGGCGGTACTGGCGCTCCATCCTGGTCGTGTTCGGCCTGTCGGCCGGCGGCTCCATCATGTTCTACACCTGGCTGATCTACATGCCGACGTTCGCGCAGGTCGGCCTGGGGCAGAGCGAGTCGAGCGCGCTCACCGCCAGCCTCGTCGCGCAGGCGGTGTTCCTCGGACTCGTGCTCGCGAGCGGCTGGCTGGGAGACCGGATCGGCCGCAAGCCGCTCGTGATCGCCTTCGGCGTGATCGCCGTCGTCGCGACCGTGCCGCTGTTCACGCTGGTGGACGGCACGTTCGGACGCCTGCTCACCGCGATGCTGCTGGCGCTCGGCGCGCTCTCGCTGCTCTTCGGCGTCAACGGCGCGGTGTGGGCCGAGGTCTTCCCCACGCGGTATCGCGCCACCGGCGTCGCGGCTCCCCTGTCGCTCGCGACCGCCCTGTTCGGCGGTACCGCCCCGTACGTGAACCAGCTCCTCGTGCAGGCCGGGCACGGCGGCTGGTTCCCCTGGTACCTGTCCGGCGTCGCCGCGATCACGCTCCTCACGGGCCTGCTGATGGCCGAAACGAGGCGCCTCTCGCTCACGCGGGCGGAGTAGCCGAGCGGCAGCGGGGCCGAAACGCGATTCGCCGAGATCTCGACTCGCTGCGCTCCGCTCGATCGGCAGCCCGCCATCCTGCGCGGAGCGAACGCGGCGAACGCCGTCGATCCAGATCGCGACGGGTGCTGCGGACCGCCGCTCAGTCCTCGGACTCGAGCGGCGGTGCCGCGGTCGGCGCCTCCGCGGGCGCGACGGCATCGACGGCGCCCGCCCCATCCGCGCCCCGCTTGCGGCGGGCGGATCCCGCGGCCCGCCTCGCCGTGCGCGCCACCGCGCCCGCACCCGCGGTCGCGCCGGCCGCGATCGAGCCGCCCGCGGTGCGGGCCCCGCGCAGGATCCTGCGCTCGAGCCGCTCGGCCCCCGTCTTCGGCGCGAGCTCGGGCGCGAACCACGCGGGAGCCGGCCCGAACGCGAGGCGCGACGCCGCGACCACCCGGCGCCCGAGGATGTGGTTGCCCGCGCCGCCGACGGCGGCGCCGATCCCGAACGGCAGCGCCTTGCCCACGAACGAGCCGCCGCCGATCTTCGCGAAGTGCTTGACGAAGGAACGCTGCAGCCCGTCGAGCACCGGCCGCACGGCGCCCTTGGGCAGCGTCCGTGTCACGACCTCGCCCCAGAACGCCGGCCGCCCGCCGCCCCGGCCGACGGTCTGGCGCGTGAGCTGGCCGAGCAGTTCGGCGCCCTCCCGCCCGAGCATGAGGCTCATGACGAGCACGCGGGCGCGGTCGGGGTTCTCGACGGGGATTCCGTGCACCTCGGCGACGGACTGCGCGAACAGCGCGGTACTCTCGAGGAAGCCGACGGTCTCGACGCCCGAGAGCGCGAGCGTGGCCGGTGTGCTGATGGCGGGGATCACTGCGGTGGCGCCCACCGCGGCGCCCCCTCCCGTGATCGCGAGCAGATAGCGGCGCTCGAGCATGCGCACGACCTGATCGGGCGTCGCGTGCGGATGCCGCAGGCGCACGCTGCGGATGTGCGCGAGCACCACGGGGCGCTGCACGGCGAGCGCGCGATCGAGGGCTCGCGCGAGGGCGGGGCGGTGCGCGGCGGGGATCGCCGGCGGGATCGCGGCGGGGAGATCCACCGCGCCGGGAGCGCCAGGAGCGCCAGGCGGAACGGGCGCGGGCAGGGGGGACCCGCCGGTCGCCCCGGCGGAGCCCGGCGAGGGGGTCGCCGGATGCTGCAGTTCGCTCATCGCCCCGATTCTACGAACCCCGGATGAGCGCGCCCGGATATACGGCGCAGCGCACCGGCCCGCCCGGCCCCGGCGTATGCTGCATCTGTGCCAGACACGGTGAAATCGGCCGCCCGCGCGGCGGAGCAGCATCCGGTGCTGCGCGCGCTCGCCCGCGGCGGATACGTCGCGACCGGCCTCGTGCACGTGCTGGTCGGCGCCATCGCCCTGGCGGTCGCCTGGAGCAGGCGCGGTGAGAGCGACCAGGCCGGCGCGCTCACCGCGATCGCCGACGTCCCCCTGGGATTCCTGGCTCTGTGGGCGCTCGCGGTCCTGCTGTGGGCGCTGGGCGCCTACCACGCGATCCACGGGGTCGCGATCCGCATCGACAGCCGCTCGAAGCGGTGGGGCCGCAGGCTCGCCGAGTGGGGCCAGGCGATCGTGTTCCTCGCGATGGGCGCGCTCGCGGCGGCCGTGGCCCTCGGCGCGCGGCCCGATCCGGAGCAGAGCGCCGAGAGCGCCGGGCGCGGTGTGCTCGCCTTCCCGGGCGGTCCCGTGCTGCTCATCGCGGCGGGGGTCGCGATCGGCGTCGGCGGCATCGTGTTCGTCGTGATGGGCGCGCGCCGCAGCTTCCGGGCGCGGCTCGACCTCCCGGCGGGGCCGGCGGGGCACTGGATCTCGGGCCTCGGCGCGTTCGGCTTCGTCGCCAAGGGGATCGCCCTGATCGTGATCTGCGTGCTGGTCTGCACGGCCGCGGTGCAGGACGAGCCGCGGCTGGTGAGCGCGCTCGACGGGGCGATCCGCGCGCTGCGGGAGCTGCCGGCGGGGCCGGCGCTCGTCGCCGCCGTCGGCATCGGCTTCGTCTCCTACGGCGTCTTCTGCGGCTTCCGGGCGCGCTACGCCGAGCTGTAGCCGGGGCCGCGGGACGGCGGGATCCGCATCCTCAGCGGTTCACGTCGACGACCGTGCGCCCGCGCACGCGCCCCGCGAGGATCTCGGCCGCGCGAGCCGGGGTATCGGCCAGGCCGATGATCTCGGTCATGCCGTCGAGCAGCTCGCGATCGATCTCGGCGGCGAGCGCGTCCCACGCCCGCTGCCGCAGCGCGAGCGGCGCATCGACGGAGTTGGCCCCGGCGAGCGTGACGCCGCGCAGGATGAAGGGCAGCACGGTCGTCGGCAGGTCGGCGCCCTGCGCGAGACCGCAGGCGGCGACGGCTCCGCCGTACGCGGTCTGGGCGAGAACGTTCGCGAGGGTGGTGGATCCGACGGAGTCGATCGCACCGGCCCAGCGCTGCTCCTGCAGCGGCTTGCCGGCCTCCTCGGACAGCTCGCGGCGGTCGATCAGCCGCGCCGCACCCAGCCCTGCGAGGTACTCGCCCTGTTCCTCGGCCCGACCCGTCGAGGCGACGACCCGGTAGCCGCGACCGGCCAGCAGGGAGATCGCGACCGATCCCACGCCGCCCGCGGCGCCCGTCACCAGGATCTCGCCCGCGTCCGGAGCGACGCCGGCGTCCTCCAGCGCGAGCACCGACAGCATCGCCGTGAACCCCGCGGTGCCGATCGCGGCCGCGTGCAGCGGGCCGATCGTCTCGGGCAGCCGCACGAGCGCATCGGGGCGCACACGGGCGCGGTCCGCGAAACCGCCGTGCCGGTACTCCCCCAGGCCGTCGCCGTCGAGCACCGCGAGATCTCCCTCGGCCCAGCCGTCGGCGCGCGAGGCGGTGACCCGGCCCACCAGATCGATGCCGGGGATCAGCGGCCACGATCTGATGATGCCCCGCCCCGCGAGGGCGAGGCCGTCCTTGTAGTTGACGGAGGAGTAGAGCACGTCGAGCTCGACCGCCCCATCGGCATCGTCGCCGCCGAGCAGGCCCTCCTCGACGTCCTCCGCCACCCGGGGCTCGGCCCCCTTCGCATCGACCACTATCGCGCGCATCGCTTCCACCCCTCTGTCCCGCCGTCGATCTCAGAGTACCCATCGGGCGGTGCCGCCGCGAGCGCGCACAGGAGGCGTCTCTAAGCTGGATGTATGACGCAGCCAGTACTCGACGCCGCGGCCCGCACGTGAACCGGCTGACCCGCGCCCTCATGCGCCTGTTCGCGGCGCCGCGGGTGAACATGCGCGAGGACTACGAGAAGGTGCGGCGCCTGCAGCGTCAGCTCGCCGCGCTCCCGATCCCGCGCTACCGGGCTCTGGACCGGCAGATCACCTCCGAGGACGGGAGCCGCCGGATCCCGGTCCGCGTCTTCCAGCCGAGGGAGCAGCGGCGCGACGACGTGCTCCTCTTCTTCCACGGGGGCGGCTGGGTCACCGGGGACATCGAGAGCTACACCCCGGCGTGCGCCACGATGGCGGATCTCACCGGCTGCGTCGTGGCCTCCGTCGACTACCGGCTGGCGCCGGAGCACCCGTTCCCGGCGGGGTTGGAGGACTGCCTCCGAGTCGCGGGGCTGCTGCTGGAGGATCCGAGCCGGGCGGGCGTCGGCGAGGCCGGCGACATCGTCCTCGTGGGCGACTCCGCCGGGGGGAACCTCGCCGCCGCGGTCTCCCTGCGGCTCCGCGAGCAGGGCCGCCGCGGGGCGGACCGGCAGATCCTGCTCTACCCCGTCACGCACTGGGACCACGATCCGCAGACCTCGCCGTTCGCCTCGGTGCGCCAGCACGGCGACGACTACCGGCTGACGAACACCGAGGTGCAGGACTACATGGACCTGTACGTGCCGGATCCGGAGCGCCGGCGCGATCCGCTCGTCGCCCCGCTGATGGCGGAGGACCTCGCCGGCCAGCCGAAGACGCTGCTGATCACCGCGGAGCTGGACCTGCTGCGAGACGAGGGCGAGGCCTACGGCCGCGCCCTGGAGCAGGCCGGGAACGAGGTGCGGATCCACCGGGTGGACGGCGCGCTGCACGGATTCATCGCGCTGCCCCGGTTCGCCCGCTCGCTGCGGGAGGCCTACGAGGCGATCGACGCCTTCCTGGACGGCGACGACGCGGGCGAGGATCCGGATCCGGACCGGCTCGGGCATCCGGATCGGGACGCGGGCCGGGAACGGGACGCGGAGGAGCCCGCGTGAGCGGCCGGGCCTGGGTGCGTCTCGACAACGCCTCCAACATCTTCCTCGCGGCCCGCAGCGACGCGGATCCCAAGGTGTTCCGCGTCAGCGCCGAGATGGATCACGACGTGGATCCGGAGCTGCTGCAGCGGGCGCTGGACACGACGTACGACCGGTACCCGCTCTATCGCGCGGTGCTGCGACGCGGCGTGTTCTGGTACTACCTGCAGGACAGTGATCTGCGCCCGCTGGTGGCCGCCGAGCAGCAGCACACCTGCGCGCCGATCTACCAGGCCGACCGGCGCACCCTGCTGTTCCGCGTGCTGCATCACCGGCGGCGGGTGATCCTGGAGATCTTCCACGCGCTCTCCGACGGCACCGGGGCGCTGTGGTTCCTCACGGACCTCGTGAACACCTACACCCGGCTGCGATATCCCGGACCCGGCGAGCACCCGGCGGAACCGTCCCACGAGCTGGCGGCCGACAGCTTCGGGCACTACTTCCGGCGGCGCGGGCGCCGCAGCGGTCCGCAGCGCGACGATCCGGAGGCCGAAGCCGCCTTCAGCCGCGAGGCCGCGCCGGCCGCGCTCACCGTCGAGCACAGCGCCCGCTCGGCCTCGGCGCCTCCCGGGGAGCCCCGGCGGAGAGGACTCCACGCCGCCCGGCGGGTGCACCGGGTCGCGGGCACCCGCACACCCGACAACCGCACGCGCGTCGTCGAGCTCACGATGCCCGTCGGCGACGTGCTCGCACTCGCCCGCGCCGAGGGCGCGACGCTCACGATGTACCTGACCGCACTGTTCTTCGAGTCCGTCAGGCTCTCCTCGGGCGGCCTCGGCGGGCATCGCACGCTGGCGGCCTCGGTGCCCGTGAACCTGCGCCAGTTCTTCCCCTCGACGTCGGCGCGCAACTTCTTCGCGACCATCCGGGTGGAGCACCGCTACGGCGAGGGGCCGGACGATCTCGGCTCGATCTGCCGGGGGCTCGAGAGCCAGTTCCGTCCGAAGGCCGCACCGGAGGCGCTGGAGCGGAAGCTGCGACGGTTCATCCGCTTCGAGCGCACGCCGGTGCTGCGGGTCGTGCCCCGCCCGCTCAAGGACCTGATCCTCGACCTGATCAACCGGGGCGCCAATCGGGGGCTGACCGTCGCCGTCTCGAACCTGGGCCGCGTCGTGCTGCCAGAACCCGCCGAGTCGCGCGTGGGACGGATGCTGTTCCACGTCTCGGCGGTCCGGCCGCAGTTCTGCGCCATGTCCCACGCGGGCCTCCTCACGGTCAGCTTCACCTCGCCGTTCGTGGAGACCGGGCACGTCAGGGAGTTCGCCCGTCTGCTCACCGCCCGCGGGGTCGACGTGACGGTCGCCGCGGCGCGCGTGACCGAGGCCGAGCTCGCGGAGGGGGAGCTCGTGGGGGCCGGCGCGGAGGGCGAGCGATGAGGCGCTGCACCGCGTGCGCCGTCGACGTCGAGGGCGGCTGGACCCGCTGCCCGCTGTGCGCGGAGCCCGTCTCGGGCGACGCCGCTCCGAGCCCGCTGCCCGCGGTGCCGCTCGTGTTCTCCCGGCGGCGGGTGCTGCAGGTGCTGTTCCTCACCTCGATCGCGCTGATCCTGGCCTCGTTCGCCGCCCAGCTGCTCTTCAGCCGGGAGTTCGACGACATCGGCGCGCTCCGCTCCGTATGGCTCGGGGTGAGCGCGATGTGGCTCGTGGTGCTGATGGCGGTGCGCAAGCGGCGCAACGTCGCCAAGGGCACCGTGTATCTCGTCGTGCTGGTCGGACTGGTCTGCGTGTACTGGGACTATCTCACCGGCTGGCACGGGTGGTCGCTGAGCTACGCGGTGCCGATCGTCTGCGCGTGCTCCATCGTCGCCGTGCTGATCACGGTGCGGGTGATGCGGATCGAGGTGGGCGAGCACATCCTCTACAGCGGTCTGACGGTGCTGCTGGGCCTCGCGCCCATCGGGTTCCTGGCCTTCGGCTGGGTGACGACCCCGGTGCCGTCCGCGATCTGCGGTGCGCTCAGCCTGGTCGCGCTGGTGCTCGTGCAGTTCGCCGCGGGTCCCGAGGTGCGGCACGAGCTCGCCAAGCGGCTGCACCTCTGAGCCGGGTCGTCGCCGCGTTCCGCCCCTGCGCCCGGCGTCCTTCGTCTCGCGTTCCGCCCCTGCGCCCGGCGGGTGTCGTGCCTCGCCGCCGAGCGGCGCGGGCCGGTGTCTCCGGGTCCCGGCGCCCGATCGTCGCCTGTTCAGCCTGCCGTCAGCACGATCGGGGCAGACTGGGGGCATGCGCGTGCTGATCGTGGACGACGAGGTGCGGCTCGCCGAGGGCGTGCGGCGCGGCCTCGAGGCCGAGGGCTTCGCGGTCGATGTCGCCCACAACGGGGTCGACGGGCTCTGGCGCGCCCGCGAGCAGCAGTACGACGCCATCGTGCTCGACATCATGATGCCCGGCATGAGCGGCTATCTGGTGTGCGCGGAACTGCGCGCCGAGGGCAACTGGACACCCATCCTGTTCCTCACCGCGAAGGACGGCGAGTGGGACGAGGTGGAGGGCCTCGATACGGGCGGCGACGACTGGCTCACCAAGCCCTTCTCCCATCCGGTGCTGGTCGCGCGGCTGCGCGCGCTCGTGCGGCGCGGCGCACGGGAGCGACCGACCGTGCTGGAGGCCGGCGACCTGCGGCTCGATCCAGCCGCGCGCACCGTGCACCGCGGCGACTCCCGGATCGAGCTCACCGCGCGGGAGATCGCGGTGCTCGAGTTCCTCATGCGGCGCCGCGGCGAAGCCGTCACGAAGTTCGAGGTGCTCGACAACGTCTGGTCCGACGACTTCGAGGGCGATCCCAACATCGTCGAGGTCTACATCGGCCGGCTGCGGCGCAAGATCGACCGGCCGTTCGGCCGCACCGCGATCGAGACGCTGCGCGGCGCGGGCTATCGGCTGGCGGCGGACGGTGGCTGAGCGCCGGTGGCTCCGATCGCTGCGCGCCAGGATCACGGCGGGTGCGGTGGTGGTGGTCGCGCTCGCGCTCGCGCTGGGCGCGGTCGGCACCGTCTGGATGCTGGAGCGGATCCTCACCGACCAGGTCGCGGCCCAGCTCGAATCGGAGCTGGAGAGCATCGCCGACATGGTCGAGGAGGGCGGATCGGGCGGTGCGTGGATCGAGGATCGCGACGACGACGTGCTCATCGCGCTGCAGGCGGACGGCCGCACCGTGGTCAACGACGAGGATGCGCTGCAGCTGCCGCTCCCCGCGGAGGATGGGACGCCGGCGCGGGTCGAGGTCGACGGCGAGCACCTGCTGGTCGTCGGCGAGGAGGTCGACGGCGGCGCGCTCGTGCTGGCCCGGTCCACGGAGACGATCGCGGAGGCGGTGTCCACCGCGTCGGTGCTGCTCGCGGTGGCGGTGCCCCTCGCCGTCGCGCTGATCGGGGTGATCGTGTGGGTGGTCGCGGCGCGCGCCCTCGCCCCGGTGGAGCGCATTCGCCGCCAGGTCGATCACATCGACGCGGGCGCCCTCGACCAGCGAGTGCCCACCACCGGGGCGGACGACGAGATCGATCGCCTCGCGGGCACGATGAATCGCATGCTGGAGCGGATCGAGCACGGCTATCGCGCCCGGCAGCGGTTCGTCAGCGATGCCTCCCACGAGCTCCGCTCGCCCCTCGCGACGATGCGGCAGTACGCGGAGGTGCAGCGGGCCCACCCCGAGGCCTCGCCGCCCGGCGAACTCGCCGACGTCGTACTCGCCGAGGGCGGCAGGATGCAGGAGATCGTCGAGGGCCTGCTGCTGCTCGCCCGCCTCGACGAGGACGCGGGAGCGGCGGCGGCAACCGCCGTCGACCTCGACGACCTCGCCCTCGCCGAGGTGCGGAGGATCCGGGCCCTCGGGACGGCCGCCGCGGACGGCCGCGGGATCGCACCGGCCCGGGTGCCCGGTGACCCGCGCCTGCTCGCGCGCGCCATGCGCAACCTGGTCGACAACGCCGCGCGCCACGCCCGCGGGGCGATCGCGATCACGACGACGACGCAGCACGGCCGTGCCCTCGTGCACGTCGACGACGACGGCGCCGGGGTGCCCGAGCACGAGCGGGAGCGGGTCTTCGAGCGCTTCACCCGGCTCGACGAGGCGCGCTCGCGCGACGCCGGCGGCAGCGGCCTCGGGCTCGCGATCGTCAGCGAGGTGGTGCGCGCCCACGGCGGCGCGGTGCACGTGGAGACCGCGCCGCTCGGCGGGGCGCGGTTCACGATGGTGCTGCCCGCGGCGGCCGAGGACTGAGCCGCGGGCACCGCGGCGGCTGACGACGCGTTCAGGATCGTTCAGACCAGGTTCAGCGCGGTCGGGGCATCCTGAACGCATGAACGACACGACTCCCCTCCCCCCGAACACCCCCGATCGCTCGGAGACCGCCCGACTGCCCGAGACCGCGAGCAGTCCGGCGCCCGGGCCCGTCCCCGGCGCCGCCGATCCCGCTCCTCCCGCGCGGCGGCGCAACCTGCTCCTCGGCGCGGGCATCGCGGCGGCGGCGCTCGTGATCGCCGGCGCGGGCGCCGCCATCGCGCTCTCGATCGACCGCGCGAACGACGAGCGCGACGAGCCGGCCCTGGTCTCCGGGACCGTCTCCCCCGGCACGGATGACGACCGGACCGGCCGGACCGCCGACGACGACGACGGGAACGGCGACGACCTCGCCTCGCCGGATCCCGTTCCGACCACCCCGAACACGGACGTGCCCGCCGACGCCGAGGCGCTCGTCGACGCGATCGACGCCGCCGTCGCCGAGGCCGGCGGCGCCGGGGCCACCTCGATCGAGGTGGAGCGCGACGGCTGGGACGTCGACGTGGTGATGGACGACCGCCGGGAGATCGACGTGCACGTCGCGCTCGACGGCACGGCGACCGTGCGGAGCACCGGCGACGACGACGACCGCGATTCCGATCCCCTGCTCGACACGGCGCGGGTGCCGGCCATCGTCGACGCGGCGCTCGCGGCGGCCGGCGGCGGCGCCGTCGAATCGATCTCGACGGACGACGGGCGCGTGCGCTACGAGGTGTCGGTCGATCTCGGCGGGAACGATGTCGACGTCGAGCTCGCCGAGGATCTCGGAGTCGTCGCCGTCGACGACGACTGAGCCCGGGCGGGACGACCCGGCTCGGCGTACGGACCCCGGCCCTCGGGCCGGGGTCACCCGCGCCGGAGAAGTGCGGCGCGGGCGTCCTCGAGCGTCGCGAGATCGGCCATGGTGACGGCGCGCGATTCCGTGGGGACGGCCGCGACGCGGACGGCGACGAGAGCCGTGAGCCGCCCGGTCGCCTCGGACTGGCCGTTCCCGGTCGCCTCCCGGCGCTCTCCGGTGCGGCGGTTGCGGGCCACGATGTGCCAGGCGTCCGAGCCGACGTGCGGGGCCGCGCGCAGCGCGCCGCGCAGCACGGGGACACGACCGACGGCTCGGAGCGCGGCCGTCATCGGCGCGGAGTCGAGCGTGAGGTACGAGCGGATGCGGGGTCCCCGCGGGGTGCCGAGCAGGATGTGGTCCGGGAAGTCGGCCCGGAGGTAGCGCCGCACGCGGCCGTCGGGCCCCTCCTCCCGCCGCGTCTCTCGGAGGTTGCGCACCCGCCGCCCCTCCGGCGGGCGATGCACATCGGTGCCGACGAGTCCGGCCGTCCAGGAGACCGCCGCCGGACCGTGCCGCTCGCCGGTGCCGAGCATCACCAGGACGTCGACGTCGTCTCCCGGCCGGCCGGGGATCGAGCGGGCGAGGATCGTGCTGAGTCCCGGCACGAGTCCCGCGCCGAGCACGACCGGACCGGCCGCCTCCCGCCGCAGCGCCTCGAGGTATGCGCCGGTGGCCGAGACGTCGACGAGCGGCGTGCGGGCGGTGGCGACCGCGAGCTCGGGGCGCTCCACCCCCGACGCGTTGACGACGACGTCGTGGCCCGCGGCGAGATCCGCGAGCGGCGCGAGGTCGCCCCCGAGGTCGATGCGGGCGTCGCCCGCCGCGTTGCGGCTCGCGGCGGTCACGGTCCAGCCGTCGCGCCGCAGCCGGCGGTGGACGACGGCGCCGACGGCGCCGCGCGCACCGAGGAGGAGGGCTCTCATCGCGGGCTCCCCGCGTCAGGGGTCCGGACCGGCCGAGCGCCGGATCGTGCGGCCGCGGCGGGCCCGGACACGACCGCGGCCGTCGCGAGCACCACGGCTCCGCAGACGACGACGAGGATCCAGCCGGGCAGGCTCCCGGGGAACGACGCGGCCGGCGGCGAGCCCGTGGCGAGGCCACCAGCCGGACTCCCGGCGAGCGCGACACCGAGGGCGGTGCCGACCTGCCGCGCGGTCGAGGTGATGCCGCCCGCGACCCCCGCGCGATCCGGCGGCAGGCTGCTGACCGCGGTGTTCGTGATCGGCGGGCCGGACACCCCCACGCCGGTGCCGATGAGGAGGGAGGCGACGAGCAGCAGGGGCAGAGGGTGCGTCGCCGCGGCGAACCCCGTGAGCAGCGCCCCGCCGAGCAGCAGGGTCGCGCCCGCGAGCACGAGCGGCAGACGTGCGCCGGTCCTCGCGACGAGGTATCCGCCGAGCGGAGCGCCCGCGATCGCGCCGAGCGCCATCGGCAGCATCGCGGCCCCCGCGGAGAGCGGGGCCCAGCCGAGCGCGTTCTGCAGCAGGAGCGTGGTCAGCAGCAGGGTCGCGCTGCAGG
The DNA here is from genome assembly GCF_053528595.1 of Leucobacter sp. Lineage (NCBI taxonomy): Bacteria > Bacillati > Actinomycetota > Actinomycetes > Micrococcales > Microbacteriaceae > Leucobacter > Leucobacter sp. The sequence goes on from NZ_JAIVPF010000039.1 coordinate 62,884, forward strand.
CGACGAACACGGCCACCGCCGCGACGACGGCGCCGCTGAACGCCGGCCGGCGGAACAGCCCCGGATCGATCAGGGGCTGCCTGCGGCGCGATTCCACCAGCACGAACGCGGTCCCGGCCAGCAGGAGCACCCCTGCTGACGCGACCGAGGCCGGAGCAGCCCATCCGAGGCGGGGCGCCTCGATCAGCAGGGTGACGGAGGAGCCCAGCACGAGCGCCAGCAGCACCTGTCCGGGGAGGTCGAGCCGCCGGGGGCGCGTCGCGCGCGATTCGGGCACGAGCGCCGACACGAGCACGAGGACGGCCAGCACGACGGGGCCGTTGATCCAGAACATCGCCCGCCAGTCGAATGCGGCGATGAGGGCGCCGCCCGCCACCGGACCGACGGCCATGCTCAGGCCGAACATCGCGCCCCAGACTCCGATCGCCTGGGCCCGCTCCCGCGGATCGGGTATCGCATTCACCACGATCGCCAGCGCGACCGGCGTGAGCATCGACGCCCCGACGCCCTGCACGGCTCGGGCGACGATGAGGAACTCCGGCGTCGGAGCCGCGGCGCACACCAGCGACGACGCTCCGAACACCACGAGGCCGATCCGGAAGATCCGGCGCCGGCCGAACCGGTCGGCCAACGCTCCCGAGGTGATCAGCAGGCTCGCGAACGGCACGGTGTAGGCGTCGATCACCCAGGCGGTCCGGTCTCCGGGGATCCCGATCCCCGTGCCGATCTCGGGGAGCCCCACCGTCACGATCGTCGTATCGAGGCCGACGAGGAAGAGCGCCGAGGCGCAGACGGTCAGCACCGCCCACCTGCGACGGGCGCTCAGCACCGGCGGTGCGGCGGGGACGGTGGCGATGGATCCGGTCACGGGGCTGCTCTCTCTCGGCGGTCGTGGGTCGCCACCCATGCTCGCGCCGCGATTCCGCAGGACCCAGTGATTTTGCGGAATCTGCAAAGATGGGGGCATGCATACGGACGTCGCCGAGATCCTGAGCGCCATCGGCCCGCGCCTGCGCCGGCTGCGGCAGGCCCGGGGGCTCACGCTGACCGCGGTGGCCGAGCGGTCGGGGCTGTCGGTGAGCGCCCTCTCGCGAATCGAGACCGGGCGCCGGCAGCCGACGCTCGACGTGCTGCTCCCGCTCGCGCGGACGTACGAGGTGTCGCTGGATCAGCTCGTGGCCGCACCGGCGACGGGCGATCCGCGCGTGCACCTGGAACCGCAGCGGGCCGCCACCGGAGGCGTCGTCGTGCCGCTGACGCTGGCCCCGAGCCGCGTGCAGGTCTTCAAGCACGTGCTCGGGCCGCGCGAACCGCGGCTCGTCGCGCACCCGGGCCACGCCTGGCTCTACGTCCTCGCCGGGAGGCTGCGGCTGCTGCTCGGCGACGAGGATCATCTGCTCGACCCGGGCGAGACCGCGCAGTTCGATCCCATGACCCCGCACTGGTTCGGCCCCGCCGATGGTCTCTCGGTCGAGATCCTGCACCTCTTCGGCCCGCGCGGGGATCGGCCCGTCACCCGCATCGAGCGCACCGGCGCCTGAGGGAGTCGCCGCGCTCCACCGGGTATTCGCAGGAATGCCGCCCGCCGCGGCCGTGTTCGAGGAGAGCATGGCAGTTCTCCCGACGCGTCCCCGTTCCCGTGCCGTCCTGGTCGTCTCCGCCGTCGCGGTGCTCGCCGCGATATCGGCGATCGTCTGGGGTGCGGTGTCGTCCTCACGAGCCGGTACGGGGGACGGCGCGCCGGCGGCGGCGCTTCCCGACGGAACCTCCGTGGGCGTCGTCGAGCTGCGCGCGCACGACCCGGCGAAGGTGCGCGCCTACTACGAGGAGGCCGTGGGCCTCGAGGTGCTGAGCGAATCGGACCACGAGGTGGTGCTCGGGCTCGACGCGCCGCTGCTGCGCCTGACCTCGGGCGCCGGCGGCGAGACGGGGTCCACCCTCTCCGAGGCCGGCCTCTACCACTCGGCGATCCTCTACCCGGACGAGGCGGCACTCGCGAGCGTGCTCATGAACATCGCGGAGGTGGCGCCCGAGACCTTCCAGGGGTCGGCCGATCACGCGGTGAGCCAGGCCTTCTACTTCCTCGATCCCGAGGGCAACGGCCTCGAGCTCTACGTCGACCGGCCGCGGAGCGAGTGGCGGTGGGAGAACGGCGAGGTGCAGATGGGATCGGCGGAGCTCGACCCCAACGCCTTCATCCAGGAGCACCTCGGCGAGGCAGGCGCCGGCCCCGCATCCGCGGACATGGGGCACGTGCACCTGAAGGTCGGGGATCTCGAGGAGGCGCGCGCCTTCTACGCCGACGCCCTCGGCTTCGCGGTCACCTCGAGCACCGACGGAGCCCTGTTCTACGCGGCCGGCGGCTACCACCACCACCTCGCGACGAACACCTGGCAGAGCGCCGGCGCGGGCCCGCGCCAGAACGCCACCGGCCTCGGCTCCCTCACCGTCGCCGTGCCCGACGGCACCGCCGTCGACGGGATCGCCGAGCGGCTCGACGAGGCCGGCCACGACTACGAGCGCTCCGCCGGTACCCTCACGACCGCAGACCCCTGGGGCAATGTCGTGCGGGTGTCCGCGGCGGACTGAGCGCGGCGGACCGGGCGCAGCGGGCTGAGAGCGAGCGGACGGGATCCCCTCGCCGACGGCGAGGCGGGCTCCGGAGCGGGCGGCCGTTCCGGAGCCCGTGCGCTCAGACCCTGCGGCGCCGCACGACGAGCCCCGCCCCGGCGAGCAGCAGGAGGGCTGCGAGCAGGCCGATCGGCGCGGCACCCGCGGCACCGGTTCCGGCGAGTCCGCCGCCGGGCGTCGTGCCGGGGGCCTCGGGCTCCTCGCCCGGGCCGGGTGCCGCCGCAGCGGCACCCGCGACGGCCTGGGTGCCGGCGGCCGTGTCGGCGTTCGATGCCGTCACCGTCAGCACCGCCTCCTGCCCCGGCTCCAGCCCGGTGACCACGATCAGCGCGCCGACGCGCTTCACCGTGCCGTGCGTCACCGTGACGGTGTACTCGAGCGACGGGTCGTAGTCGAGGATGGTCACCTCGAAGCCGTCCGCGGTCGGCCTCGGCTTCGAGAGCTTCGGCGCCGAGCCGGCCTGCTGCGCGGTCCCGGTGACCGAACCGGCGGCCTCGGTCGAACCCGGGAGCTGCACCCGCACGTCGATCGTGGAGCTCTTGCCCGGAGCGAGGCCGGTCACGACGAGGGTCGATCCGACCAGACGGGCCGTCGTCCCCGGAGGCACCGCGACGAGGTACTCGGCGGCGGGATCGAAGTTGGTGATCTCGACGGTGAAGCCCTGGGCCGTGCGGGTCACCGGGCCGAAGGCCGGGGCGATGCCCGTCTCGAGCGCGGTGCCGGTCACCGGCGACGCGGCGTCGGCGTACCCGGTCTTCGACGCGGTCACACCCACCTCGCCGCTCGCGCCGGGCGCGAGCCCGGTCACGGTGATGGTGTCCCCGGCACGAGAGGCGGCGGCGCCCGCGGGCAGCGCGGACGCGTCGAGCGCGTAGTCCGCGTCGGGATCGAAGTTCTCGATCCGCACCGTGTAGCCGTCGACCGTGCGCGTCGGCGCGCCGAACACCGGCGCCGCGCCGGTCTCCAGTGCGGTGCCGCTCACCTCGCGGCTGCCGGACACGTAGCCCGTGCGGCTCGTCTCCGCGGTCACCGTCGCGGCGGCACCCGGGTCCAGGCCGGTCACGGTGACCAGCCCCGAGGCGTCGATCGCGACATCGCCGTGCGAAGCGGCGACCGACCAGTCGAAGGCCGGATCGTGGTTCACGATCTGCACGGAGTAGCCGTCGGCGGTACGGTTCACGGTCCCGAACTCCGGCACCAGCGCGGCCTCCAGGGCGGTGCCCGTCGCAGTCGCCGACGCGTCCGTGCGGTCGGCCCGGGACGCGGTCACGCCGACCGCACCCGTCGCGCCGGCCGCGAGCCCGGTCACCGTGATGGTGTCCCCGCTCCGTGCGGCCGAAGCCCCCGCGGGCAGCGTCGACTCGTCGAGCGCGTAGACGGCATCGGGATCGAGGTTCGTGATGACGACGGTGTAGCCGTCGGCCGTGCGCACCGGCGTGCCGAACACCGGCGCGACGCCCGTCTCCAGCGCCGTACCGCTCACCGAGCCCGAGGCGTCGGTGAATCCGCCCCTCGATACGGTCGCCTCCAGCGTCGCCTCCGCACCCGGATCGACGCCGTTCACGGTCACGAGGCCCGAGCCGTCGACCGCGGCCGTCACGCCCGCCGGCACCGAGAACTCGTACTCGGCGTCCGCGTCGAAGTTCCCGATCAGCACGGTGTAGCCGTCGGCTGTGCGCACCGGCGTGCCGAACACCGGCGCGACGCCCGTCTCCAGCGCCGTACCCGCCACCGTCTCGGAGGCGTCGGTGGATCCGGCCTTCGAGACCGTCACGCCCACCTCGCCGCGCTCACCGGGGGCCAGCCCGGTCACGGTGATCGTGTCGCCGCTGCGCACGGCGCTCGCACCGGCCGGCAGCTCCGAGCCGTCGAGGGTGTACGCCGCGTCCGCGTCGAAGTTCTCGATCAGCACCGTGTAGCCGTCGGCCGTGCGCACCGGCGCGCCGAACACCGGCGCCGCCCCGGTCTCCAGCGCCGCGCCGCTCACCGAGCCGGAGGCGGGCGTGAAGCCGGGACGCGTCACCGTGACGGCGAGCTCGCCGGCCGCTCCGGCGGCCAGGCCCGTCACCGTGATCGTGTCGCCCGCCAGCGTCGCCGAGGCGCCTGCGGGCAGTGCCGTCGGATCGAGCACGTAGAGCGCCAGCGACTGGTAGTCCGTGATGACGACGGTGTAACCGTCGACCGTGCGCGTCGGCGTGCCGAACACCGGCGCCGCTCCGGTCTCCAGCGCCGCACCCGTCACCGAGCCCCGGGCATTCGTGAAGCCGGCCTTCGACACCGTCGCGCCCACCTCGCCGCTCGCGCCCGGCAGGAGCCCGATCACGGTGATGGTGTCCCCGGCACGGGTGGCGGTGGCGCCCGCGGGCAGCTCGGACGTGTCGAGCGCGTAGCTCGCATCCGCATCGAAGTTCTCGATCCGCACCGTGTACCCGCTCGCCGTGCGCGAGGGCGTGCCGAACTCGGGGGCCGCGCCGGCGCCGAGCGCCTGACCCGAGACGCTCCCGCTGCCCGGCAGGTACCCCGCGCGGCTCGTCTCCACCGTCGCCGTCGCGGCGGATCCGGCGTCGAGACCGGTCACCGTCAGCAGCCCCGACGCGCTCACGCTCGCCGCGCCGCCGGGAGCGGCGGCCGACCAGGCGAACGCCGCGTCGTAGTTCGCGATCTGCACGGTGAAGCCGTCCGCCGTGCGGGTCACCGCGCCGAACGCCGGCGAGAGCGCCGCCTCGAGCGCCGAGCCCGAGACGTCCCGCGATCCCTCGGCGTAGCCGGCGCGGCTCGTGCCGACGGTCACCGAGGCCGCGCCGCCCGGCACGATGCCCGTGACGGTGACGAGGCCCGAGGAGTTCACCGTCGCGGATCCCGTGGAGGTCGCGGCCGACCAGGCGAACGCCGCGTCGTAGTTGGTGATCTGCACGGTGAAGCCGTCGGCGGTGCGCGTCGGCGTGCCGAAGCTCGGCTGCAGCGCGGCGGCGAGCGCCGTTCCCTGCGTCGACCCGACCCCGTCCACGGAGCCCGTCTTCGCGGCCCGGACCGTCACGCTCTGCGTGGCGCCGGGGGCGACGCCGGTGACGGTCACCAGCCCGGTCGCGCCGACGGTCGCCGCCGCTCCGGACGCCAGGCCGGAGGTCGAGTAGCTCGCGGCCGCATCGAAGTTGGTGATCTGCACCGTGTAGCCGTCGACCGTGGGCACGGGCGCCCCGAACTGGGGCTCCACTCCGGCGTTCAGCGCGGTGCCCATCACGGCGGCCGTGGCCGGCGTGAATCCGGATCGCGTCACCGTGACCCCGACCGTGCCGCCGGCTCCGGGAGCCAGGCCGGTCACCGTGATGGTGCCGCCCGAGCGAGTGGCCGAGGCGCCCGCGGGGAGCCCGGCCTGGTTCAGGGTGTACGACGACGAGGCCTGGTAGTTGGTGATCGTGACCGTGTACCCGTCCGCCGTGCGCGTGGGCGTGCCGAAGGTCGGCGGGGTGCCCGCCTGATTGGGCGTCACCGGAACGCGCGGATCGGACCGCTCGGAGTACAGCGTGCCTCCGACGGGCGCCGTGGCCTCGGTCTGGATCGAGGCGTAGTAGGTCGTGCCGTTCGCGAGCCCGGTGAAGGTGTGGCTGGTCCCCGTCGTGTAGACGGGACCCGCCACCACCGCGCCGCCGCTCTGCGCGTTGAACAGCGTCACCGCGTACCGGGACAGTGCGGTGCCGTTCAGGTCGGCCGGGCTCCAGGTCACGGCGGCGCTCCCGCTGCCGGGCGTCGCGACGATGTTCGTGGGCGCGAACGGATAGCCGTACGGGGTTCCGGTGCGCGCATTGGAGGCAGGACCCGGGCCGGCCTCGCTCACGGCGCGCACCTGCGCGCTGTAGAGGGTGCCGTTCACGAGACCCGAGACGTTCGCCGGGCTGCCCGTTCCGAGCGGCAGCCAGGTCGTGCCGCCGTCGACGGTGTACTCGTAGCGCTGGATCGGCCGGTCCCCGGCCGTCCCCGCCGCGAAGGTCAGCGTCAGGCGCTGATCCCCCGCGGTCACCGCCGTGAGGTTGGGCGCTCCCGGTCGCACGAGCGGCATCGCCGAGGGGCGCCGCACCGACTCCGGTCCGGTGCCCGCCGCGTTCTTCGCCGCCACGGCGACGAAGTACGTGGTGCCGTTCGCGAGACCGGGGATGGTGCACGCCTGCGCGCCGGTGCTGGTGCAGGAGGCCACCGGCGTCGTGGAGCTCGGGCTGCTGTACGCGTACGCCGTGTAGCCGGTGATCGGCGATCCGCCGTCGTCGGCCGGCGCCTGCCAGGCGACCTCGACCGAGGAGGTGTTCCCCACGGTCACCACGTCGGTGGGCGGGCCCGGAACCGTGCGCGGGGTCGCGGTCTCGACCGCGACGGCGCCGGCGCCGATCGCGTTCACTCCGCGCAGGCGCACCTCGACCGGCGTGCCGTTCGCGCGGCCGGTCAGCAGCAGGGCGCCGGAGAGACTGCCCGTGTCCAACCAGGTCGAGCCGCCGTCGAGCGAGTACTCGATGCGGGTCAGCGGCGCACCGCCGTCCGACGGGAAGGAGGCCGCGACGGCGACGGTCGTGTCGCCGGGGGTCAGCGTGAGCGCCGGCTGCGGCGGTGCTGCGGCCGGGCTGGCGGTGAGCGGGTTCGAACCGCCGCTCACCCCGACCGCGTTGCGCGCGCGGAGCTGCACCGTGACGCTCTGGCCGTTGTTCAGGCCGGAGATCGTGACCGGCCCCTCGGTCAGGCCCGTGGGGTGCCAGGTCGAACCGCCGTCGAGCGTGTACTCGAGGTCGGTGACGGGGGATCCGCCGCTGCCGCCGAGCGTCGCCTCGACCGTGAGCTGTCCGTCGCCGCGCTGCAGCGCCGTGAGCGTCGGCGCTCCGGGGGCGGAGGCGGGGGTGCCGGAGACCGGGGCCGAGCTCGCACCGTCGCCGGCGCTCGTCACGGCGCGCACGAGCACCGGGTAGGAGGTGCCGTCGGCGAGCCCGCCGATGACGAAGCGACCGGAGAGGGAACCCGTCGACGACCAGCTCGCGCCGCCGTCGACGGAGTACTGGTACTCGGTCACGGTCTCGCCGCCGTTGTCGCCGGGGGTGAATTCGACGGCCAGGGCGCCCGGCTGCGAGACGACCGCCGTGATCGTCGGCGGTCCCGCGAGCACCGGCGGCACCGGCCCGAGGGTGTTCACCGCGGAGGAGGCGGGACCGGCTCCGGCGCCGTTGACCGCGCGCAGCGCGACCGGATACACGGTCTCGGGATCGAGCGCACCGCCGTCGCTCCCCTGCGTGATGGTGAGCGGAGAGGATCCCCCGTCCGCGGCGGCCCAGCTCAGGCCGCCGTCCGTCGAGTACTCGTAGCCCGTGATCGGGGAACCGCCGTCCTGCGCGGGAGGGGTGAACGCCACCTCGAGCGCACCGGCCCCGTTGTCGTCCACCGAGGCGATGCCGGGCGCTCCCGGCACCGTGGCCGGCGTGGCCGCGACGGTCGTCGCGGGCCCGGCGCCCACCGCGTTCACCGCGCGCAGCCGCACGCTCTGCTCGGTCCCGTTCACGAGGCCGGGGATCGTGATCGGCCCCGACAGGCCGGCCGGCGACCAGCTCGCACCGCCGTCGAGGCTGATCTCGACGCCGGTGATCGGCGATCCGCCGGTGGTGCCGAGCGCGAAGTCCACCGACACCGCGCGGTCGAGCCCGACCGCCGCGGCGTCGACGAGCGCCCCCGGGACATCGGGGGTCGTGACGGTGATCGGCGCGCTGGGCGCTCCAGCGCCGACCGCGTTCACCGCGCGGATCTCGACCGCGGTGGCGGTGGCGTCGCCGAGCCCGCTCAGCGCGAGCGGGCTCGTCCCCGACCCGATCGTCTGCCAGGAGCCGCCGTCGAGGCGGTACTCGTAGCCGGTGATGGGCGATCCGCCGTCGAAGCCGGCGGTGAAGGAGACGGTTCCGGTGCCCACGCCGGCGACGACCCCGGTCACCGTCGGAGCGCCGGGGACCGCACGCGGGGTGCCGTTCTCGGGCGCGCTCGCGGCGCCGGCGCCGACGCCGCTCGTCGCGCGGATCTCGACGCTGTAGGGCGTGCCGTTGCTCAGGCCGGAGATCGTGATCGGCTGGCCGGTACCCGCCACGGGCACCCAGGCGCCCCCGTCGATCCGGTACTGATAGCCGGTCGGCGGAGCGCCGGTCGCGGGTGCGGTGAAGCCCACCGAGAGCGCGCCGTCCAGCGGATCGACGCTCGTGATCGTCGGCGCGGACGGGAGCGCGAAGGGGGTGAGCGGCTGGGACGGCGGCGAGTAGTCGCCGATGCCCGCGGGCGTCACCGCCGCGACTCGGAAGACGTAGGCGGTCCCGTTGCTCAGCCCGGTGACGGTCTGCTCGGCGGTGGCGGATCCGACGGACGGGGCATCGCTCCAGGTCGTGCCGCCGTTGGCGCTGAACTGCACCCGGTAGTCGGTGATGGGGCCCTGGCCGATCTCGGTCGGCGCGTCCCAGTAGAGGTCGACCTCGCCGATCCCGGCGACGCCCTGCGGCGCCGCGGGTGCCGCTGCGACGCCCGTCACCCAGCGGAGCACGATCGATCCGTGGCCCGTGTTCTGGGCGAGGTGCTCGTACCCCGCGCTGAGCGTGGTGAACGACGCCGTGGAGTTCTGGCCGACCGAGCCGCCGTAGCCGAACCACTCGGTCGAGGTGCCCGCGCCGAACTCCACGCGACCCTGGGCGCCGCCCTGGGCGCCGCCGCCACCGCCGCCCGAGCCACCGCCGTCGTTGTTGCCGCCGCTCGGCTGCAGCCCGACCTGGCCGTCGGTGGAGACGGCGTCGGTGCGGGGGACGAAGACGCTGTCCGCGACGCGGCCCCGGGTCGGCGCGTACTGGCCGGAGCCGCCGTTGCCGCCGCCGCCGCCCGCGACGATGTCCTGGCCCGCGACCTGCAGCACGCTGGCCGCGCCGCCGCCGCCGCCCTGGCCCGAGCTGCCGGCGGTGCCGACCTTGCCGCCCGTGCCGCCGTTGTAGCCCGGCAGCGGGTTGTTCCCGCCCGCCGGCCCGGCGGCGGATCCCTGGGCGCTGCTCGCGCCGGTCGCCCCGCCGCTGCCGACGGCCACGGTGAGCGCCTGCCCCGGAGCGACCTCGAGGGTGCCGGTGATCACGCCCCGGTAGGTGCTGATGGCCGGGGCGCCTGCGGCGTCGTCGCCGCCGTTGCCTCCCTGGCCGCCGCGGATCTCGACCTGCACGGACCGCACTCCGCTCGGGACCGTCCACACGGTCGTCGATCCGGTGTAGCCGAAGGTCTGCGAGTGCTGCTGCGGCGCGGTCCAGCCCGGTGATCCGGTGATGAGCAGGCTGCTGCCCACGAGCGCCGCGATGGTTGCGAAAGCGAGTGCGATCCCCAGCGGACGGCGCACGACTCTGTTCTGCAAGGTACCCCAACCTTCTGCGCGCTGAGATCCCCTCTTGGCTGACTGCTCTACCCCGACTCGCCAGCGCGTCGGCAACCATGCTATTTGCGCCCGGAACTCGCAATGCGACGCGGCGGGAAACACTATCCCGATTCTTCTCCCTCTCCGGGCACGCGCCGGGCGCTCCCCCGGAGGGCGTCGGGCGCTCGCCCGGGGCGGTCCGCGGATCCGCGCGGCGCACCCGCGGTGCGAGGTGCGGCGGGGGTTCGCGGTGATCTACGATCGCAGCGAACCCCTTTTTTCGCGAGCCTGGTTCCCTCGCCACGGATGAGGACGGGAGCGCGGGTGAACGCGATCGATGCGCTGGGCGCCATCGGCGAGGTGCTCTCCTGGTTCGGATTCGGGATCGGCCTGCCCGCGCTGCTGATCGCCCTCCTCGTGAAGGCCGGCGACGGGCGCTGGGTGCCCGTCGAGATCGTGCTCGTCGAGGAGGGATCCCGGATCCGCGCCCGCTGGTACGCGGCGGACGACTTCTGGGAGCGCCTGCTGACCGCGGACGAGACGCTGCTCTGGCGCGGACGGGAGACCGCCGACGCGTTCATCAGCGAGCGTCACCCGCAGCGGATGCGGCCCGAGCCCCGCCGCCCGGTGCTGCACGCCGTCTACGTCGCCGGGCTCGCCCTCACCGCGATCGGGGTCGTGAGCACGATCCTGTCGTTCCTCCCCCTGCTCGTGTCCTGAGCGCGGACCCCGCTCCCGCCCGGCGAAGAGACCGGACGGTACAGTGGTGAGTGGTTCGCCTCACGCGGCGCAGAGCTTGGAGGTCACGATCGTGAGCATCGCTCCCGCGGCGACGATCTGGGATCGCGCACGGCTGGGCATCACGGTCGGATCCGTGGCCCTGATCTTCCTCGCCGCGATCGAGGCGCTGGCGGTGACCACGGTGATGCCCATCGTCAGCACCGATCTGGACGGGGAGGCCCTGTTCGCGGTCGCCTTCTCCGGCACGCTCGCCACCGGGGTGATCGGAATGGTCGCCGCGGGCGTGTGGAGCGACCGCACCGGCCCGAGGGGCCCGCTGTACACGGCGGTGGCGCTCTTCATGATCGGCCTCGTCGTCTCGGGCTTCGCCCCCGACATGTACACGTTCATCGCGGGTCGCCTGATCCAGGGACTCGGTGTGGGCGGGCAGACGGTGTCGCTCTACGTCGTCATCGCGCGGGTGTATCCCCGCGAGCTGCACGGCGGGATCTTCGCCGCGTTCGCGGCCGCCTGGGTGGTGCCGTCGATGATCGGCCCGGCCCTCGCGGGCGCGGTGGCGCAGTTCCTGCACTGGCGGTGGGCGTTCCTCGGCGTCGCGATCCTCACCGCGCTGGCGTTCCTCCTCGTCGCCGCGCAGCTGCGGGGGTTCTCCCTGGAGACCCCGGAGGGGGCGCGCGACGCCGCTGCACCCGACCGCCGCACGGTCGTACTGCGCCTGCTGCTCGCGACCGTCGTGGCGGGGGCGGCCGTCGGCACGGGTTTCGCGGCCGAGGCGCCGCCCGCCGTCGGCTGGCCGATCGCCCTCGTGTGCATCGCGATCATCGGCCTCGCCGTCAGGCCCCTCTTCCCCGTCGGAACCATGAGCGCCCGCCCCGGCCTGCCGAGCGTGATCCTCATGCGCGGTCTCGTCGCGGGGGCGTTCCTCGCCGCCGAGGCGTTCGTGCCCAAGCTCCTCATGGACCGTTTCGCGTTCAGCCCGGTGATCGCGGGGCTCGCGCTCACCACGGCCGCGCTGGCCTGGTCGCTGGCCTCCTTCGCCCAGGGCAGGTACGGCGACCGGCTCGGCAGCACCGTTATCCTCGCGATCAGCGCCCCGCTCCTGCTCGCCGGGATCCTCGCGCTCCTGTTCGTCGCCGTAACGGATGACCTGCCCTGGCTCGTGGTGATCGGCTGGGGCATCGCCGGCGGCGGGATGGGACTGGTCTATCCGCGGTTGACGGTGCTGACCCTCGCCTACTCGACCCCGGCGAACGAGGGCTTCAACTCATCGGCCCTCTCGGTCTCCGACTCCACCGGGTCGGCGGTCGCCATCGCGGTGGCCGGCCTGGCGTCCCTCTCCTTCCCGCTGGCCGGCTCCGGGTTCCCGGCCGTCTTCGCCGTCGCCGCGGCGGTGCTGGTGCTCTCTCTGATCCCGGGCCTCAGAATGGGCGACGCGCGGGGCTGAGGGCGGCGGGAGCGGTGAGCCGGCAGCCCTATTGGCGGGTTCCGCCCGATCGCAGCCGGGAGAGGGCGTCGACCGTCGCCGCGAGGATCAGCACTCCGCCCGTCACCAGCAGGCTGATGCCCGCCGGCAGGCCGAGCAGCCCGAGTCCGTTCGTGATCACCGCGATCACCAGCGCGCCGATCGCGGCGTGGACGAGCCGGCCCCGGCCCCCGAAGAGGCTCACGCCGCCGACCACGGCGGCGGCGACGCCGCTCAGAACGATGTCCCGCCCGACCGTCGCGTCGACGGAGCCGACACGTGCGACGCTGAACAGCGCCGAGACGACCGCGAGCGACGAGCAGATGACGAACGCCCACCACTTCACCCAGCGCACCTTCACCCCGGATCGGCGCGCCGCCTCGGCGTTCCCGCCGATGGCGTAGATGTAGCGTCCGAAGCGGGTGCGGTCGAGCACGAACGTCCCCGCCCACAGGATCACGAGCACGACGGGGACGATGACCGGCACCCCCTGGACCGCGACGACCGACTGCCCGCGATCCTGGTTCAGCACGTAGACCACGATGCCGCCGATCACCGCGATGGCCGCGAGTTTGATCCAGACGAGGGCGATGGTGCGGTTCGGCACACCGGCGCGCGTGCGCCGGGCCCGATCCCAGTACGACGTCGCGGCCGACACGACGAGCATCACGGCGAGCATGAGCCACCCGCCCCACACGGGGAGGTTGCCGTTCTGCAGGGCGATCAGTTCCGGCACCTCGATGCGATACAGACCGCCCGCCCCGATGATGACCAGGGCGAGACCCTGGAACCCGAGGAACAGGCCCAGCGTCACGACGAAGGAGGGGATCCCCACTCGGGCGACGAAGAAGCCGATCAGCGCACCCGAGACGAGGCCGAACCCGAAGCCGGCCAGCAGGGCGATGGGCCAGGGGACGCCGAACTGCCCGTTGAGCACGACGAACAGCGCCATCGCGACGCCGCCCGTGACACCGGCCGACAGGTCGATCTCGCCGAGCAGCAGGACGAACACGAGCGCGACGCCGAGCATCACGAGCGTCGCGGACTGATTGAGCAGATTCGCGAAGTTGCGCTCGGTGAGGAAGAAGGGGCTCAGCACGCTGAAGAGCGCTCCGAGAACGATGAGGCCGCCGACGGCCGGGAGCGCGCCCATCTCGCCGCTGCGCACCCGCTGCCACCAGGAGCGCACCTGGTCGAGCAGGCCCCCCTCGATCCCGCTGCCGATGGCCTCCGCGGATCCCTCGTTCCGCGTCGCCGCGGGCTGCGCGGTCCCGCTCCGCGTCGTCTCGCCCTGCGTCGTCTCGCTCATCGGGATCCTCCCAGATCGATCGCCTCGGTGGAGATGATCTCGACGCCGCCGAGCGTCTTCGTCCCCGTGATGTATCCGACGACGTCGTCGCGACTCGTCTCGCCGGTCGGGATCTGCGCGACCATCTGGCCCAGGTACAGCACCGCGATGTCGTCGGCGACCTGGAACACGTCGACGAGGTTGTGGCTGATCAGGATCACCGCGACGCCCTGGTCCGCGAGCCGCTCGACCAGGTTCAGCACCTGTTCGGTCTGGGCGACGCCGAGCGCCGCCGTGGGCTCGTCGAGGATCACCACGCGGGCCTTCTTCAACACCGCCCGCGCGATGGCGACCGTCTGGCGCTGACCGCCCGACAGCGAGGAGACCTTCTGCCGCACCGAGCTGACGGTGCGGACCGAGAGGGAGCGCAGCGTGTCCGAGGCCTCCTTCTCCATGAGCCCCTCGTTGAAGGTGCCGGAGGAGAGCTCCTCTCGCCCGAGGAACATGTTCTGCACGATGTCGAGGTTGTCGCACAGGGCGAGGTCCTGGTACACCACCTCGATCCCGAGCTCAGATGCGTCTCTCGGGGTGCTGAGGTCCCGATGCTCGCCGTCGACGAGCACCTGCCCCTCGTCGTAGGGCTGCACGCCGGCGAGCCCCTTGATGAGCGTCGACTTCCCCGCCCCGTTGTCGCCGACGAGCGCGGTGACCCGCCCCGGATGCACCTTGAGATTCACACCCTTGAGCACGCTGACCGGCCCGAAGGACTTCTTGACGCCGATCAGCTCGATGATCGGCTGGACGACCGCATTCGTGTCTGACATATCTCCGCTTCCTCACGACGGCTTCCGGGCGGGCTCGCGGGGCGCCGGCACGATCGCGGCGCCCCACGAGGCCGGCTACGGAGCCGTGATCCCGAACTCCTCGCAGGCCGCTGCGACCTCGTCGGTGCAGACGTCCTCGTAGGAGGCGTCTCCGGCCTCGATCACCTGCATCACCTCGTCCGGTCCGACGAGCACCGGGGTCACCTGCACGTAGGGCGTGCCGTCCTCGAGCTCGGCGTCGGTCTCGACCTCCTCGCCCTGCAGCAGCGCGACCGCCACCTCGACGGCCGCCGCGGCCTCGTCCGCCACCGGCTTGTAGACGGTGGCCGTCTGCCAGCCGAGCAGGATGTTCTGCAGGCCGGCGACGTTGGCGTCCTGCCCGGAGACCGCCACGCCCTTGAGGTTGTTGTTCTGCAGAACCTGGATGACGCCGGCCGCGTTCGTGTCGTTGGCGACCCAGACGCCGTCGACCTGGCCGTCGAGGGCCGTGAGCGCCTGCTCGAAGTTCGTCTGGGACACCGCCTGATCCCAGGCGCCGGGCGGCTCCTGAGCGGGCGTGATGCCAGCTTCGGACAGCACCTCGTCGGCGCCCTCGTGGAACATCGCGGCGTTGCCGTCCGCCGGGTCGCCGCCGATGTAGACGACGGTGGCATCCGCCGGGTCGACGCCCGCCGCTTCGAGGCCGTTCAGCACGGTCTGACCCTGCAGTCGTCCCACCTCGACGTTGTCGAAGGAGACGTAGTAGTCGGCGCCGGCGAAGGGGCGGTCGTAGGCGATGACGGGGATCCCCTCGGCGGCGGCCCGCTCCGCGACCTTCTCGGCGGCGCCCTGGTAGTCGCCGAGGATCATCACGCCGCAGCCCCGCGTGAGCTGCTGATCCGCGATCGTGGAGTAGTTGTTGACGTCGCCCTGGGCGTTCTGGATGTCCGCCTCGAAGCCGGCAGCCTCGAGGCCCTGCTGCAGATACGGCCGGTCCATGTTCTCGTAGCGGGGCGACGAGGTGGCGTCGGGCAGGATCACGCACGCGCGGCCGGCCTCGGCCGAACCCTCGCCGCCGCCGGAGGACTCCCCGGAGGTCCCGCTGCTGCACGCGGTGAGCGCCAGCACGAGGGCACCGGAGAGCGCCACCGCGGAGGTCATTGCAGATTTCATGTTCGCCTCTTCTTCGTCGAAGGTGGAGGATCCTCCCGATCCCCTTGCGCGCTCGCGCACTTTGGATACTGCCCCACCGGCGTTGTTCGTACCAGAACTTGACAGTAACAGTTCTGTAACGAGATGTCTTTTGTCAATATTTAGTCAAATATTCCCGTCAATTCAGAAAGATACTTGTCATTTATGACTGACTGTGATCAAAATTCTTCTATGGCGAGCACAGGGACCCTTCCAGCGTGAGTACCCGGACGAACGAGACGATTGCGTCCGCCCTCCGCCGCCTGGGCGCGGCGACCCGCGCCGAGCTCGTCGCCGAGACCGGGCTCTCGCGCGCCACCGTGACGGCCGGGATCTCGGAGCTGCTCGAGGCCGGAGTGGTCACAGCCGCCGCGGACGGCGAGGGCGGCGGGCGCGGCAGACGCGCGTCGAAGCTCGCGCTCGTGCCTCCGCGGGGGGTCATCTGCGCGATCGACCTCGGCCACGCGCACCGATCGGTCGTGATCGCCGACAGTCGCGGGACCATCCTGGTGCACGACAGCAGGCAGGAACCGGTCGATCGCGATCCCCGTTCGGCGCTCGACGAGGCCCTCGAGACGGCCCGCACCCTCGTCGAGAGCTGTGCCGAGCACGGCGAGCTCCTCTCCGTCGGGGTCATCGTGCCGCAGCCGGTCTCGAACGGAGAGATCGTGAGGTCCCCCTTCATCAGCAGCTGGAACGGCATCCCCGTCTCGGAGACGGTGCGCCGGGTCTTCGACGTGCCCATCGCGGTCGAGAACGACGCCAACGCCGGCGCCCTCGCCGAGCACGACGGCACGATGTCGAGCCTCATCTTCGTGAAGGTCTCGACGGGCATCGGCGCGGGGGTCATCATCGGGAATCAGCTGGTCCGGGGGTCGTTCGGGCAGGCCGGCGAGATCGGCCACCTCGCGCTGCGGCAGGAGGGCCAGCTCTGCGGCTGCGGCAATCGCGGCTGTCTGGAGACGCTGGCGTCCGTGCCCGCGATCCTCCGATCGCTGGAGCCGATCCACGGACGGCTCGACCGGCAGGGGCTCGAGCGGCTGCTCGCCCAGAGGGACATCGCGAGCGAGCGCGCGATGCACGACGCGGGCGAGGCCATCGGCACCGTGCTCGCACCCGTCATCGCCGCGCTGCAGCCGGGACGGCTGATGATCGGCGGGCTCGAGGACATCCCCGTGGGATCGATCGTCGAGGGTGCGAACGCGCGGATCCGGAAGCTCGTGCACCGCGAGATCCTCGGGGACTTCACCGTCGGGCCGAGCAATCACGGCGCGATGTCGCCCGTGCAGGGGGCGCTCACCGTGGCGATGCGGGCCGGGGCCATTCCGACGAGAGCGGGCGTGCAGCGCTGAGCGCCCGCGGCGGCCACGGGCGCGGATCACCTCGGCTCGCCCCGCCCCGCCCCGCCGAGTACGGCGTGCGAATACATCTTTCGCGATGCGTCGGTGAAATTCTTGTACCCGGGCCACAGCCGCTGCTACTGTTTCCCGCGGGGGACGTGAGCGATCACGCAGTTTGTCGTTTTCGGGGACATGGGGATCGCTCTTTCGTGTCGCCAAGCAAACCTTGGAGACAGAGATGTCCGTATTCGGCGTGCCCAGAAGGCGCACTCGATTCCGCGCGAAACGCGCACTCGCCCTCGTCGCGACCACCGCGGTCGCGCTCTCGACCATCGTCCTCGGCGCCGGCGCCGCACCGGCCGAGGCCGCCGTGCAGAACATCGCGTTCGAGGCGCCCAACAACAGTCGCGTGATCCTCGGCGATCTGGCCAGCCGCTCGCAGCGCAAGCCGGTGGCCATCAGCGGCATCGGCCCGTACACCGTGCGCGGCACGGATTCGCGCACGCAGGATCCCTACGAGTTCATCACCGACTTCAACTACCACACGGGCAACGCCGGGTGGCAGCGCGAGAGCGACGAGCGCGCGCTCACGAACGCGGGCACCTGGTCGTCGAACACCAACGCCACCTTCGGGGGCCGTTCGGGCGTGATGCAGCTGTCCTCCAGCACCAACTGCCAGGGGACCAACACCTTCGGCGGGCTCACCACCTACTGCTCGACCTTCGGCCCCGACGTCTACACGCAGCCGTTCACCGCGACGGTCGGCCAGGCGGTCTCCTTCGACTGGGCCGCCCAGCGCGTCAGCGACGACTACGAGGTCTACGCCTACCTGGTGAAGGTCGACGGCAACGGCTACGGCACCCCGGCGGATCACACGCTCATCGCCTACGGCCGCGGTGCGACCCAGAACTGGACCACCGCGAGCAAGGAGATCCCCGCGAACGGCACCTACCGGTTCCGCTTCGTCAACGGCAGCTACGACCAGACCGGCGGCTACGCACTCGGGTCGAACATGTACATCGACAGCGTCGTGAAGCTCGGCCTCGCGAACTCGATCAACTTCGCGAGCCTGTCGGATCGCGTGGTCGCCGATGGCCCGCTCACCGTCTCGGCCACGGCCGCGTCGGGCGGCGCCGTGACCTTCAGCTCCGGCACCACCTCGATCTGCACCGTGAGCGGCACCACCGTCACCCTCACCGGCAACCTCGGGATCTGCACGGTGCTGGCGAACCAGGCGGGCGGCGGCGACTACGTTCCCGCCGAGACCGTCGCGCGCTCCTTCCGGGTGCTCGCGGCGCGCACCGCCCCCCAGAACGTCGGCGCGCCCTTCGTGAACGGCCCGTTCGCCGAGGGCGACACGATCACCGCGAACGAGGGCAGCTGGGTCGACGGCGGCTCCCCCATCACGGGTACCTCCTACCAGTGGACCAGCACCGTCGGCAGCACCACGACGTCGATCCCCGGCGCCACCGGGGCGAGCTGCTACCTGGTCGAGGCTCCCGGGAGCCAGCTGCGCATCACCGTGACGAAGACCAACGCGATCGGCTCGACGAGCGCCCAGTCGACGGTCCTGAACGGCTTCACCTGCGGCAGCCCGGCGGCTCCAGCGTGGACCGTGCAGCCGCTCGGCAGCGCCGTCGTCGGCACGCCGCTGTCGACGACCTTCACCGCGACCGGCATGACGAAGCCCACCTACTCGCTGCTCTCGGGCTCCCTCCCCGCCGGCCTGAACTTCAACGCGACGACCGGCGTCGTGAGCGGCACCCCGACGGCCGCCGGCCCCTACGAGTTCACGCTGCGCGCGACGAACCCGACGGGCACCGACGACCTCGTCGTCACCGGCACGGTGAACGCGGCTCCCGGCCCGATCACGGGTGGGCCCGACCTGTTCGTCGTCGGCGGCGCGGCGAGCGGCGCGGTCTCCACGACCGGCACCCCGGCGCCGACCTTCACCGTCTCGAACGGCGTGCTGCCCGACGGCGTGACGCTCGACCCCGCGACGGGCGCCTTCAGCGGCACCCCGACCTCCGCCGGCGCATACTCCTTCCGGATCACGGCGTCCAACGGCATCGGGTCCGACACGTTCCGCGAGTTCACGGGCACGGTCGAGCAGGCGCCGGGCTGGAGCGCGCAGCCGGGCTGGACGCCGCAGGTCGGCGAGCCCGTCGACGTGACGTTCACGGCCGACGGCACCCCCGCACCCGAGTACTCGATCGGCGAGGGCGCGCTTCCGAACGGGCTCTCGCTGGATCCGGCCACCGGTCGCGTCTCGGGCACCCCGACGACGGCGGGCGCCTACTCGTTCACCATCGTCGCGACCAACGACCACGGCAGCAGCTCGCTGCCGGTGTCGGGCACCGTGGTCGAGGCGCCGGGTGCGATCACGGGCGCTCCCGGCCACTGGATCGTGGGCGACGCGGCGACCGGTGCGGTGAACGCCACCGGCACGCCGGCAGCCGCGTACGCCGTCACCGCGGGCTCGCTCCCCGAGGGGATCTCGCTGGACCCGGCCACGGGCGCCTTCACCGGCACCCCGACGACCGCGGGCCCCTACGCCTTCACCGTCACCGCCGCCAACGGCGTGGGCGACGAGACCACGCGGGAGTTCACCGGTGTCGTCGACCAGGCGCCGATCTGGAACCCGCACGACGGGCTCGCGCTCGTCGTCGGCACGGAGGTCTCGGAGTCGGCTACGGCGATCGGCACCCCCGCCCCCGCGTACCGCGTCTCCGAGGGGGCCCTGCCCGCCGGGCTGAGCCTCGACGAGGCGACCGGGGCGATCACGGGCACGCCGACCGAACCCGGTCCCTACGCGTTCACCCTCGAGGCCTCCAACGGCATCGGCGATCCCGCGCTGCTCGAGTTCACGGGCATCGTGAACGCGGCGCCGCAGTGGGTCGACACGACGATCGCCCAGCCGCGCGTCGGCGCTCCGTTCGCGGACGCGGTCTTCGCCCAGGGCACCCCGGCGGCGAGCTACTCGGTGACGGCCGGGGCGCTGCCGAAGGGCCTCGCGCTGAACCCGGCCACGGGCGACATCACCGGCACGCCGACGGAGGCGGGGAGGTTCGCCTTCACCGTGACCGCGGACAACGGCGTGGGCGATCCGATCACCCACGAGTTCGGCGGCACCGTGGTGCAGTCCCCCGCGCAGACGGGCGGGAACGCCCCCAAGCTGCCGCAGCTCGTGGAGGGCAAGCCCGTCTCGGTGGATCTCGGCAAGGGCGTGAACGCCGACCCGGCGCCGACCTACCGCGTGACCTCCGGTCAGCTGCCCGAGGGCCTGTCGCTCGATCCGGCGACCGGCATGCTCACCGGCACGCCGACCCAGCCGGGACGCTACTTCTTCGTGGTCACCGTCGACAACGGCACGGAGGAGCTGCTGACCTTCGAGTTCTCGGGCGAGGTCGCTGCCGCGGCCGCCGAGAATCCGGAGGATCCGGGCAACGAGCAGGACGCCTCGGCGGGCGCCGACGGCTCGGGCGACGGGTCCGGTGCGAGCGGCCTGGTCTCGACCGGTGCCGAGGGCGGCCTCGCCGCCCTGCTGACCGGGGCCCTGCTGCTCGCGGGCGGCCTGGCGCTCGTGCTGCGACGCCGACACCGGATCGGCTGACCGCCGAACGCGGCGTGACGCTCAGGGGGCTCGCAGTGATCGATGATCGCTGCGAGCCCCCTTCGTCCTCACCCCCGCGATTCCTCCCACAGATCGAGGCTGCGCGGAGACGCGGACTCGTCGCGGATCCGCTGCCAGTTGCGGCCGCCGCGCGCGAAGGCGCGCCGCACCGCGGCCGGCACCCTCGGCTCCGCCACCGGAGACGCGAGCCAGTCGCACGGCCGCACGTGCACGAGGGCGCACGCCGTCGCGGCGGCCCGGTCGTCGTACCGCCACCCGCCCGTGATCCGGCCGAGCCGGAAGAGCCCGTCGACGTCCCGCGTCCAGACGAGCGCGCCGACGGGTGCCTCGGCGAAGCGTTCGATGCGGCGGGCCGTCCGCTCCCCGTGCTGCGTCGCGGCCAGGGCGGCGGCAGCGGCGGCGGTCTCGGGTGCCGGATCGAGCCGGCCGCCGAAGCCGCAGAGGCCGAGGGCGAGGGCGCGCTCGACCGCGGCTCCCTCGGCTCCCTCCGCGATCTCGTCGTCGCGGGAGCGCATGGGCGCGCGGAACACCGGCGGGGCGCTCGCGGACGGCGTGCGCGCGATGGTCACCGCGCCTCGGGAGCGAGCCCGTCGGCGCACCCGCGCTTCCAGCGCAGATAGGCCGCGTAGGGGTCGTCGTGCAGCAGCTCGGGATCGCGGCGCGCGCGCCTCCGCGGGGCGAGCCCGAGCGCTGACGCGAGGGCGGCGAGCAGCCTGCGGAACGGGTTCGCCCGATCCGCCGCACCCGCTCGGTGCACCGCCGCCCGCGCGTCGGAGCCCGCGGCCTCGCTCGCGCCCCGGTTCACGGCCGCGTTCGCCACGGCGTTCACCGCCGGTACGGGTTCGGGATGGTGCATGGAGTGCTCCTTCGCTCTGCCTACAGCTCGTCGACGGTCTTGTCGGGTCGCCAACCGCGCCAGACCGCGTGGCGCAGGCGCCCCTCGGCGGTGCGCCCGCCGAAGCTCACCTCGCCCACCAGCTCCGGCTCGACCCAGCGGGCGTCGCGGCGCACCTCGGCCGGCACCTCCGTCGCGGCGGACGACTGCCGACGCCCCGCGAGCCTCCGCCGGATGTCCCTGCGCTCGGCGGCGGAGAACCCGGTGCCCACCCGCCCCGCGTAGCGCAGTTCGCCGTCGACGCGGCCCGCGAGCAGCAGGGAGGCGAGCCCGCTCGGATCGGCCTCGCTCTCGCGCCACCCGATCACGACCACCTCGGCGGTCTCGAAGAGCGGGAACTTGAGCCAGTCCGCGGAGCGGATCCCGGACCGGTATCGGCTGTCCCGGCGCTTGGCGACGATCCCCTCGAGTCCGAGCCGCCGGCTCGTCGCGATCGCGTGCTCGGCGTCGCCCTCCACCGCGGCGGGGAGCGCCACGGCCGCGCCGGCGTGATCCTCGAGCACCTCGGCGAGCAGCTCTCGCCGCTGCCGGTAGCTCAGGCCGCGGCAGTCGCGGCCCTCGAGCTCGAGCAGATCGAAGGCGAACAGCGTCACCGGTGCGCCGCGCCGCGCGCGGGCGACCTCCCGCTCGCCGGTGAGCCCCATCCGTTCCTGCAGCCGCCCGAAGCTCGGCACGCCGCCGGGCGCGAGCGCGACGATCTCGCCGTCGAGCACGGCCTCTTCCGCGTTGACGGCGTCGGCGAGCGCCTGCAGCTCGGGATAGCTCGCGGTGACGTCGGCTCCCGAGCGGCTCCGCAGCAGCACCGCCACTCCCCCGTCCGCCGCTCCCCCGACCGCGGCACTGTCGGACGGGCCGTCCTCGGACCCCGCCCCGCCGGGCGCGGCCGTCACCGCGGCGAGGACCCGCATCCCGTCCCACTTCATCTCGAACGCCCACTCCTCCGGGTCGAGGTGCCCGAGCGCGGCCGCCGTGCCGCGGGTCGCGAGCATGGGCGCAGGCGGATCCGGCAGAGCGTGCGAGGCGGATCGCGCGGATCGGGGCGCCCCGCGTCCGCGAGCACGCGCGCGGGCGGACCGTCGCGGCGCGGGATCCGGATCCCGGCCCCCGGACCGATCCCGGCCCGGCTCCCGATCCCGACCCGGATCAGGCCCCGGCTCCTCCGGCTCCATGAGGTGGATCATCCACGCGGCCTTCTCGGGGTCGGCGCTCGTGCGGAAGAGCGCGAACCTGCGCGTGCCGCCGAGGCCGCCCCCGGGCCGGCCGGTGAGCGCGACGATCACCTCGTCGTCCCGCCACTTCTCGAGCTCATAGCCGCCCTCGTCCCAGATCCGCACCTCTCCGGCGCCGTACTCCCCGCGCGGGATCGTGCCCTCGAAGTGCCGGTACTCCATCGGGTGGTCCTCGGTGGGAACGGCGAGGCGGTTCTTCGCGGGGTCGGTGGGCACCCCCTTGGGCAGCGCCCAGCTCACCAGCACGCCGTCGTGCTCGAGCCGGAAGTCGAAGTGCGGGCGCCGCGCGTCGTGCCGCTGGATCACGAATCGGGGCGCCGCGGGATCCTCGTTCGCCTCGAGGTCGTCGCCCCGCCCGGGAACCGGCTCGGGCGTGCGTCGCGCGTCGCGCTTCCCGCGGTACGGCTCCAGCCGCTCGTGGGTGCGCTGGGCGGCGGTGGGCGCGAGCGGCAGCATGGGGTCGCCGCGGCGGGCCACCCGCTTCAGCACCTCGCGGAAGTCGAGCTGCCGGAGATGCGGCGACGCGAGCTCGCGCCAGCTCCGCGGCGCCGCGACGAAGGGCGCGGCCCGCCCGCGCAGGGAGTAGGGGGCGACCGTCGTCTTGCTGGCGCTGTTCTGGCTCCAGTCGATGAACACCTTGCCGGCGCGCAGCGACTTCTGCATGGAGCTGGTGATCTCGTCGGGGTGGTCCGCCTCGAGCGAGCGGGCGAGCTCCCGGGCGACGCGGGAGACCTGCTCGGAGGTCTGCCGCCCGTCGAGCGCCGCGTAGAGGTGGATGCCCTTGCTGCCGCTGGTCACCGGTACCGCGGTGAGCCCCATGCCGGTGAGCAGGCGGCGCACCGCGAACGCGACGTCGGCGCACTCGCGCAGCGAGACGCCCGGTCCCGGATCGAGATCGAGCACGAGCCGGTCGGGGGCGAGCGGCTCCCCCCGCGCGTCGAAGCGCCACTGCGGCACGTGGATCTCGAGCGCGGCGAGCTGCGCCAGCCAGACGAGGGTCGCCTCGTCGTTCACGAGCGGGTAGACGTTGACGTGATCCTTGTGCTGGATCGAGCCGGTCGCGACCCAGCCGGGCGCGGAGTCGCCGAGGTCCCTCTGGAAGAAGAAGTCGCCGGTGCCGTCGGCTCCCACGCCGTCGGGCCAGCGCTTGCGGGTGGCGGCGCGGTCGCGGCAGTGCGGGAGCATGGTGGGCGCGATCTCGCTGTAGTAGGCGATCACGTCGGCCTTGGTCGTGCCCGTCGACGGGTACAGCACCTTGTCCAGGTTCGACAGCCGGATCTCCCGGCCGCCGACCCGCACCAGTCGGTACTCGCTCGCCATGCCTACATGATGGGTGCTGCGCCGCGCAAGCAGTAGACCTTTGACAAGCGGATCGGCTCTACTGTAAGCATGAGAGCGATCTGGAGCGGCGCGATCACCTTCGGTCTGGTCAACGTGCCCGTCAAGCTGTACAGCGCCACCGAGGATCACGACGTGCCGCTGCACCAGGTGCACGGCGCCGATGGCGGGCGGATCAGGTACCAGCGGCGATGCGAGGTCTGCGACCGGATCATCCCCTACGAGGACATCGAGCGCGCCTTCGTCGACGAGGACGAGACCGTGGTGCTCACCCGGGAGGAGCTCGCGTCGATCCCGCAGGAGCGCGATCGGGAGATCTCGGTCGTGGAGTTCGTGCCGTCGAAGCAGATCGACCCGATGCTCTTCGATCGCAGCTACTACCTCGAGCCGGCGGGCAAGTCGCTGAAGGCCTACGTGCTGCTGCGGCGCACGCTCGAGAACACCGACCGCACCGCGGTCGTGCAGTTCGCGCTGCGGCAGAAGACGCGGCTCGCCGCGCTCCGCACGCGGGGCGACGTGCTGGTGCTGCAGACCCTGCTGTGGCCGGACGAGTTCCGGGAGCCCGCCTTTCCCGCCCTCGAGCAGCGCACCCGCATCTCGGCGAAGGAGATGCAGCTGTCGGCCGCGCTCGTGAAGAGCGTCTCCCGGGACTTCGACCCGGAGCAGTTCACCGACGAGTACCAGGAGGAGCTGCGGCGCCTCATCGAGGCGAAGCGCCGGGAGGGCGACGCCCTCGACACCGACGCCACCTTCGGCGAGCGCGAGGGCGACGGCGCCGAGGTGATCGACCTCATGGAGGCCCTCAAGCAGAGCGTCAAGAAGTCGCGCGCGGCGAAGGCCCGCAAGCGCAGGCCGGCTGCGCGCACGCGCCGGGCGCAGTAGCGCGGAGGCGCACCGCACGGAGGGGGATCACCCCGCCTCGCCCGCGCGCCTCTCAGCCGCTCCGCCCCGCGCCCCGCCTCAGGAGCCGAGCGCGCCGACGTGGGTGACGATGGCTCGCGTGAGCCGGTCGCACTGCTCCCGTGTCATCACGAGCGGCGGTGAGAGCACGATGTTCTTCCCGTTCGCGCGCACGATGACCCCGTCCCCGCGGCAGGCCTCCTGCACGGCCGAGATGTCCGGCAGCGTCGTCTCGATGCCCACGAGGGTGCCGAGCGACCGCACCTGGGCCACGTGCGCCATCTCCTCGAGCGGTTCGAGCCCCTCGCGCAGCCACGCGCCCAGTTCCATGCCGCGCGCGATGAGGCCCTCGCGCTCGATGATGTCGAGGTTGGCGAGCGCCACGCGCGCAC
The DNA here is from genome assembly GCF_053528595.1 of Leucobacter sp. Classification (NCBI taxonomy): domain Bacteria; kingdom Bacillati; phylum Actinomycetota; class Actinomycetes; order Micrococcales; family Microbacteriaceae; genus Leucobacter; species Leucobacter sp. The sequence continues at coordinate 88,121 of NZ_JAIVPF010000039.1, forward strand.
CCACCGGGTGTCCGTTGTAGGTGAAGCCGTGCAGGAAGGCGCCGCCGTCGGCGAGGCGCATGACGCGCTCCCCGACGAGCACCGCGCCCATGGGGATGTACCCGCTGGTGATGCCCTTGGCGGTGACGATCATGTCGGGCTCGATGCCGTAGTGCTGCGCGGCGAACCACTCCCCCGTGCGGCCGAACGCCGTGACGACCTCGTCGAGGATGAGCAGGATCTCGTGCCGGCGCAGCACCTCCTGCACGCGCTCCCAGTATCCGGGCGGGGGCAGCACCATGCCCCCGACGCCGAGCACCGGCTCGCCGATGAAGGCGGCGATGTTCTCGGCCCCCACCTCCGCGATCTTCGTCTCCAGGTCCGCGATCAGCGCCTCGGTCTTCGGCGCTCCCTCCCCCGGATCGTTCGGGTGCGCGAGCCACTCCACGCCGGGGATGAGCGGGCCGACCCCCGCCGTGAGCTTCTCGATGCCCGTCACCCCGAGGGAGGCCCCTCCCATCCCGTGGTATCCGCCCTTGCGCGCGAGGATGCCGGTCTTCCGCGGCCGGCCCGCGTGGATCTGGGCGAAGCGCGCGAGTTTGATCGCGGTCTCGTTGCCCTCGGATCCGCCGTTCGTGAAGAACACCCGCTCGATGCCGGCGGGGGCGAGCGAGAGCAGGCGCTCCGCGAGCCGGATCGCGGGTTCGTTCGAGTAGTCGCCGAACGACGAGTAGAACTCGAGGCGCCCCATCTGCTCGGCGGCGACCGCGCCGAGCTCGGCCCGGCCGTGACCCACCGGGCACTGCCACAGTCCGCAGGTGCCGTCGACGTACTCGCGGCCCCGGGTGTCCCAGAGCAGGGCGCCGTCGCCGCGGTCGAAGATCACCGGGGGCTGCGGGTGCCCGATCCGGGTCTGCGGGTGGATGATCGTGGCCTGATCGAGTTCTTCCAGGCCGGCATGTCGCGTCATCGTCGATGCTCTCCTTCTGCGTCTATTCGTGGATGGCCTTGTCGACGAGATACTCCGCGACGCCCCAGGCGCCCCGCTCTCGTCCGTAACCGGAGTCCTTGACCCCGCCGAACGGCGCCGACCAGTCGGCGACGACGTCGTTGCGGAGCACGCTTCCCACGCGCATCAGCTCGGCGAAGCGCGCGAAGCGACGGTCGTCGTCGGTCCACACCCGCGCGATGAGCCCGAAATCGGTGTGCTCGGCGGCGGCGAGCGCGTCGTCCTCGTCGTCGAACGGGACGAGGCAGAGCACGGGTCCGAAGACCTCCTCCCGCGCGATCTCCGCCTCGCGATTCTCGACGAGCACGATCGCCGGCGGCACGAACCATCCGCGCTCGGGCACCGCCGCGTCGAGCGGAGATCGGCCGACGAAGCGGTTGCCGTCGCGTTCGACGCCCTGCAGCATGCGCAGGATCTGCTGCTGCTGGTGGCGGCTGACGACCGGACCCGTCGTCGTCGCGGGGTCGTGGGCGTCGCCGAGCACCACGCGGTCGAGCTCGGTCTCGAGCACCGCGACGGCCTCGTCGAGCCGGTCGCGCGGCACGAGCAGCCGGCTCAGCGCGGCGCAGGTCTGTCCGGCGTTCTGGATCGAGCTGGCCCAGGTGAAGCGGGCGGCGGCCGCGAGCTTCGCGGCGTCGAGCACGATGGACGCGCTCTTGCCCCCGAGTTCGAGCGCCACCGGACGGCAGCGGCGTGCCGCGGCGGCGGCGACCGCGCTCCCTCCCCCGAAGGATCCGGTGAACGAGACGAAGTCGATCGCGGGGTGGGAGATGAGCTCCTGGCCGAGGCTGCGGCCCGGACCGTTCAGCACGTTGTAGGCGCCCGGCGCCACGCCGGCCTCCGCCGCGAGCTCGGCGATCCTCAGCACCGCGAGCGGCGCGATCTCGGCGGGCTTCTGCACGACGGCGCACCCGGCGACGAGCGCCGGGGCGACCTTGAGCACGGACTGGAAGAGCGGGTAGTTCCACGGGGTGATCGCCGCGACCACTCCCACCGGCTGCCGCACGACCCGCGCGGTCTCGGCTCGCTCCTCGCTCAGGGCCTGCGCGGCACCGCGCAGCGTCGCCCGGATCGCGGTGACGGCGAGGCCGACGTGCAACTGCCGCACCTGCCCGGTGGGAACGCCGACCTCGGCGACCTCCAGCTCCCCGAGCTCGTCGGCGTGCTGCTCGATGAGATCGGCCCACCGGGTGAGGATCTCGACGCGCTCGGCCCGTGGCCGCGAGGCCCAACCGCGCTGCGCCGCCGCTGCGGCGCCCACGGCCGCCTCGACGTCGGCGCTCGAGGCCTGGGCGACCTCCGCGATCGTCTCACCCGTGCTCGCGTCGTCGACCAGCCCGTACCCCTCGCCGGTGGCGGCGACGAGCCGGCCGTCGATGAAGTTGCTGTTCTCGATTCTCATGGATCGATCCCTCCCTGTCTCCTGGTGCCGCGGTTCGATACTGCGGGGTTCGAGCCCCGCGGTTCGATGCTGCGCGGCGGCGCGGTTCGTTCAGTGCTGCGTCTGCACGAGCTCGAAGAGCGTCGTGCGGTAGTCGGCGAACCTCGGCTCCTGCCGGGTCCGCACCTGCGCGCGCGGTCGCGGCAGGTCGATGATCTCGACGGAGCGCACGGCCGCGGGAGCGCGGGTGAGCACCACGACCCGGTCCGAGAGGTACACGGCCTCGTCGATGTCGTGGGTGACGAACAGCACGCTGATCCCGAAGTCGTTGCGCACCTGCAGCAGCAGGTCCTCCAGCTCGAACCGGGTCTGAGCGTCGACCGAGGCGAACGGCTCGTCCATCACGAGGCAGTCGGGCTTGTAGGCGAGTGCGCGGGCGATGGCGACGCGCTGCTGCATCCCTCCCGAGAGCTGCCACGGGTACTTGCGCGAGGCGCCGCGGAGCCCGACCGCCTCGATCGACTCCCGGACGCGGGCCTCGATCTCGTCCTTGGCGATCCCCTTGCCCTTGAGCGGGAACGCGATGTTGCTCTCCACGGTCATCCAGGGGAAGAGCGACCGCGCGTAGTCCTGGAAGACGACCGCGAGGCCGGCGGGCGGCGAGCTGATCGGCTGCCCCTCGAACAGCAGCTCCCCGGTCGTCGGGGCGAGCAGCCCGGTGAGGCAGTTCAGGAGGGTGGTCTTGCCCGCGCCGCTCGGTCCGACGACGCAGACGAACTCGCCGCGGTGCAGCGAGAAGGTGACGTCCGCGATCGCGGTGAAGGCGCCCTCGCCGCTGCCGTAGGTCTTCGAGAGGTGCTGCACGGTGAGGATCTGATCCTCGGTCGTGCGCTGTGGCATGTCGTTCACGGTGTCTCGTTTCGTTACTGGGATGCGGGGTCGTGGGTGGCGTGGTACCAGCGCAGCACGCGTCGCTCGATGGGCTCGAACAGCAGGTTGAGCACGAGGCCGAGCAGGCCGAGCATGAGGATGCCCGCCCACATGTCGGGCACGCGGAACTGCTGCTGCGACTGCAGCACCAGGAAGCCGACGCCGTTGGTCGAGGCGAGCATCTCGCTGACGACCATCATCAGCAGCGCGGTCTGCAGCCCGACGCGCAGGCCGGTCATGATCTGCGGCATGGCGCCGGGCAGCGTGACGTGCCAGAAGCGCCGCTGCTGCGATATCCGGAAGACGTCGTCGACGTCCTTCCAGCGCGGTTCGCGAGCGCGGACCCCGTCGATGGTGTTGAGCAGGATCGGGAAGAGCGTCGTGAAGGCGATGACCCACACCTTCATCTGCATGTCGAGCCCGAAGAGCAGCATGAAGAGCGGGAGCAGCGCCGGTCCCGGCAGCGAGCGGAAGAAGTGGATCAGCGGCGCGAAGAAGGCCTGGATCCTCGGATGCTGGCCGAGGATCAGCCCGCCGAAGACCCCGATCACGGCGGCGAGGAGGAACCCCGCCGCGAGGTTGATGAGGCTCGGCACGAGCGTGTCCATCACCGCGGGGCTCAGGAAGAGCTCGCGGAACCGGGTGAGGATCTTCGACAGGGGCGGGAAGAAGAAGGCGCCGCTGCTCGCGGAGCCGAACCACCACCACACCAGCAGGGCGAGCGGCAGCAGCAGCGCGATCAGGAACTGGGAGATTCTCCGCGTCATCGTGTGCCCTCCGCCGCAGCGCCCTTCCAGAAGATGACCCGCTTCTCGGCGTACTCGAGGAGCAGGTTGAACAGCAGGCCGACGAGCCCGGTGACGATCACGTAGGCGTACAGCACGTCGAACTGCAC
>NZ_JAIVPF010000040.1:0-67191 GCF_053528595.1 Leucobacter sp.
CGCAGGTCAGGGTGCAAGTCCTCTGTGAACGAGTCAGCCGAGCGTGGCCCCATGTCAGCTTCGATGCCCCGCAGCGCGAGGTTCATCTTCGCGAGCTTCCACGTGGTGTCGGTGAACTCCTGCCCATAGACGGAGATGTCGGTGCGCTTGCCGCCGTGTGCCTTCACAAACTCGGCCGACTGCACGAACATGCCGCCCGAGCCAGCAGCAGGGTCATACACGCGGCCCTTGTACGGCTCGAGCATCTCCACCAGCGTTTTCACCACAGAGCGCGGCGTATAGAACGCTCCGGCATCCTTGCCGGTCTCTTTGCCCGCGAACTGACCGAGGAAGTACTCGTAGACCCGGCCCAGCACGTCGTCGGCGCCGTGGTCGTCCGTCTCGGTGAAGCCGATCGAACCGATCAGGTCGACCAACTCGCCCAGACGGCGCTTGTCGAGGCCGTCGCGTCCGTAGTTGCGTGGGAGCACGCCGCGAAGTGTCGGGTTCTCCTTCTCGATGAGATCCATCGCTTGGTCGATCTGCTGCCCGATCTCGGGCTGCTTCGCCACGGACTGGATGTAGCTCCAGCGCGCAAGCTCCGGCACCCAGAACACGTTGTGGCTGGTGTACTCGTCACGGTCCTCCAGGAAATCGGGCAGCCGCTCGGGCTTGATGCCCTCCGCGGCCAGCTCGGCCTCCAGCGTCGCCCGTCTCTCTTCGAAACGGTCAGAGATGTACTTGATGAAAACCAAGCCCAGCACGACGTGCTTGTACTCGCTCGGCTCCTGGTTGCCGCGCAGCTTGTCGGCAGCCTCCCAGAGGGTCTGTTCCAAGGTCTTCTGTGGTTTCGGCTTCGCCGCGCGCGCCATCTGCTGGTCTCCTCCGCGCCGAGGGCGCGTCTTAAGTTGTGCTCATAGTGCCGTGTCTTACGCTACCGGCGGTCGCCGACGCCTATAGAGTGCCGCGCCGCTTGGCGGAGTCGTGGCATTCCAACAGCGACCCCACTGATACCCACAGTCGCTTATCTGCTACAGACCAAGTCGTGGAGGCGGTCGGTGCGGGTCGCTGTCTCGGTACCGAGTCCACGCAAAGCGGCCTTCGTGTGTCTCTTCGGCACGGCGGGCCGTCTCGCCGCCGAGACGCTGGGCCACGTCCTGGGCGGCACGCTCGCGGACGAGCTGCACCGCTTCATCTGGCGGGAGTGCATCAAGTTGGGCGAGGTGGAGGAGATCAAGGGCGGCCTGCTCGCGCAGGGCATTCACCCGCCCAGCGACCGCACTTGGCCGGCGGTTGCCGAGCACCCGCTCATACAGCGCCGATTGTTCTCGCGAGTGCCTCGCGGCAACCTCCTGGGCGATCTGATGGGCCTGCGCAGCTTCCGCGCGTGCTTCGATGATCTCGGGCGCGTGGTCGGCATGACGCTGGGCGACTGCCTCGGCCCACGCGGCGAGGCCACTCTCGCTGTGCGGAATGCTCTGCCACCTACCGTGCACGATCCGCTCTGCCGCCTCGCGGCGAGCGTCTGCGTCTTTCGCGGCGCGGGTAGCGGAGCGCTTACGGAAACGGGGTGCGTTCGCTTTCGCGCGGTGTGCTGTGTATGCAGCCCGCTGCGCGGCCAGGAACTCGGCACCGCCCGTCGCCGCTTCCTGGGCAAGCGATTCCACAACACCCGGGAGAAGTGCGGCAACCTTCGCATCGGCGGCTGCCGCCAGCTCGCGCGGCGGCTCGTACTCGGCCTTGTGCCGCTCGGACTGGTCACGCAACGTGGCGGCTGCCGATACCCAGTGCGCTCGCTCCGCATCGGCCTTCGCGATCCGCTCGACGACGCGGTCGCGCTCTGCGTCCACGATGGACATAGGCCCGTTCGCGACGAGACCTACGACAGCTTCGCGGGCGCGTTCGGTGGCCTCTTCCAAGCCGCGGTCGGCGCGGTCTCGGTCGAGTGCTTCGACGAACTGCTGCTTCGCGTCGTCGAGATCGGCGGCGACGACGTGCAAGGTGTTCGTCGCTCTGCCGCGGGTCATGCCAACGTAGACGCCAGCGGCGTCGAGCCCCTCGGTGAGTACCATGTGCGAAGCGTTCACAGTCGCGCCCTGGACACCGTAGGCGGTGACGGCATAAGCCAGGTGCGCATCCTCGGTCACGTACTCCGCGGGCAGTGTCACGGTGCGGTGCTGCTTCCGACCGTTGCCGATCTCCACGACCGTCAACGCACCGTCGTCGCCCACATGCTGAACCTCCCACATCTGCCGGTTGGCGACGCCAAGCGTGGACTCGTTGCGACGGGTCTGGATCACGTCCCCGGCTCCGATCGGGAGGGTGTCGCTGCCGAACACGGTCCGCTCGTCGTCGACCTCGTTACGGTTGATGCGCTCGGCGCGGATGCGTTCGTTCAGCGTCCGTGCTTCGTCGTTCGTGGCGGCGGTGATCGCGTCCTCCATGCACGCAGTCTTCGCGATGGCCTCCTGCATGTCATCGTCGCTCTCGTGCAGCTTGATGAGCCCGAGCGCGTTGAGCTGGTCGAAGACTGCGGCGGGGTTGCGGCCCCGCCGCAGTTCAAGCGTGAGCGCAGCATAGTCATCGTCGGTGAAGCGATGCAGGCTGGTCATATCTACGACGGTTGGAGTGAGACGAGCGGCGAAGTCGAGCACACCACCGCGCCCGACGGCGGGGAGTTGCGCGCGATCGCCGACGAGGGCAATGGTTGCGCCGGCTTCGTCGGCGATGCGCAACAGTGCGAGTGCGCTGTCTTGGTCGAGCATTCCGGCTTCGTCGACGACGATCTGCTCACCCTCTGTAAGCCGTGCTTCTTTCACTGGTCCGCGGTAGATGTTGCCGGTTTCGGGGTCGGTGTCACCGGGCCGAAGGCGCGTCCACACACCGTCGCTGTTCCACCGGAATCCGTGCGCGTAGACGAGCGCCGCAACGGAGTCGGTGGGGATACCGAGTTCTTGGGCTGCCACGTCGGCGGCCTTCTTCGTTGGCGTCACGACTCGCGTCGAGCGGCCCTCGTTAATTGCGGCGGCAATAGCAGTCTTGAGCATCGTGGTCTTGCCCGATCCGGCCGCGCCTTCGATCACGACAAGCGGATTGGTGGATGCGACGGCGGAAGCTGCGCGCTCCTGATCCTCATCCAGTCTCGCCTGCACAGCAAGGTCATGCACATCGGGCATGCGACGGCGTGACTGTTCCGCACGTGCAGTGAGCAGGTCGCGCAGCTCCGTTTCTGCTGCGACCACGCGCAGCGATGTGAGATGCGCGACGTGCTCCGGCGTCGGTGCGCCGGGCGGGAGCACGGAGAAGCAATCCTCCGCGGCAAGCTGCGTCGCCAGTTGCACGAACTCCCGCAACTCGCTCGGAGCAGCCTGCACGCCGTGCTCGGTCGTGATCCTTGTGACATGCTCGCGCACCGTGTGCACCGTCCACGCCGACGCTCCTGCGGCGCAGCGGTCGAGCGCACGCGATGCGATCTCCTCGATGTGCAACTCATCCAGCGTGACAGATGCAACGCGCCGTGCACGGGACAGGCCCGGTGTGTAGCCGGCGTCTTCGAGCTCGGTGCGCCAGCCCGCTTCGCTGCCAAGTACGGTGGGCTTCTTGCCCGGTCGCTCGTGCTCCCATGCCTTCGCCTTCAGTCGGGCCCGCACGACAGAGCCAGCCTCCTCGCCCGGATGGGCGGCGTCCCACTCGGCTTCGAAGCGGGCGAGATTACGCTCCACCTGCGCGCCCCGCTTCGACATGACCGCGTTGAACGGCTCCAGCTCGGCCACTTCACCGGTCACCGGGTCGAGCGTGAGACCGTGCTGGTCGAGCACGGCGGCAAGCTGCGGGTGCGCGGCGATGACCGCGGCGCCGAGCGCGCGAATCGCACCCTGCTGCTTGAACAGTGCCGCCGTGTCGAGGCCGCGCCACTTGCCTGCGGCGTAGACGCGAGTGCCGATCTGGAAGTGAATGTGCCGGTGCGGATCACCGGAACGGCTGGTCTTGTGCGCGACGGTGACCGTCTGCAACTGCTGCACCGGCACGATCTCGCGCGCGTTCCGCGGGCCGATCCGAGTGACGGAGTGCTCGGCGAGCCAACAGCGGATCTCCGAAGCTGCATCCTGTTGTGCTGCATCGAGTGCGTCGGAGACTTCCGGATGCAAAGCAGCGGCGATCGAGAGCGACTTCGGTGCATTGATGACCATCTCCGCGAAGCGCGGCGACTCCTTTGACCTGTCGCTTGCTGCTCGGGGCGTTCCCATCGAGGTGCCCGTGATCGGATTGATCCAATCGACCCAGGCTGCGTAGCCTTCGGGATCGAGCGTTCTCGCTTCGATGACTTCGCCGTCGTGGCCGCTCACGGCGAACTCGGCGAGCGCGGTGCCGCCCTCCAGGTAGTACTCGTCGGCGGTCGACCTGTCCGACTCCAGGTAACGGCGCGCCGCGGCACCGGTGCTGCGGAACAGGATCACGCCACCCTTCATCTCTGGCCTCCTCACGAGTCGTCTCATGAGAGAGGTGCGCACGCCCCACCATCGGTGGCATACGTCCATGAATCAGTTGTCGGGCAGCAGGAGAATTGAGAAGCGGTGCCTCAGAGGCGTGAGCTTCGGATCGCGACAGAGCGTGATGAGGATCACGTGGCATCGCAGCAGCTTCTGCGGTTGACAACGCTGAGCGCTTGTCAGGATGAGACGAAGCGGAGGGTCAGCTTCCGGAGAGGAGCGACATGGTCCGGGAAAATTTCCACCACCGTCAGGAGCCCCTCGGCGTCCCCACAGTTGGGAGGCCAGTAGCCGAGGTTTCCGGAGCGGGAGTCACGGTGGCGGAAATTTGCCGGAGCCGTGGGGGTGCCGATTCGGCACGCCCACGCCGGGGCCTTTTGCGGTGGTGTCGACTCGACACCACCGTGGTTTTCGACCTTGCGGCGAGCAGAGGACCTGTTCGCCAGCCCGTGCGGACATGACCGCGGTGCAAGTACCGTAGCTCACTCTGACAGGTACGGCAAGCAAACGGCCAGCACACCCGGGCGCACTCCCAGCCTTCACAGCAGGTCACTTTCGAGGCTGCTGCCCGCGGTGCCGAGCATCGCCGTGAACGCGTCGTCCATGATGTCGGCGGTGACGGGGTCGACCATCTCGGCGGTGACGATGTAGTTGCTGCGGGTGACCTGCTCGTTCGCGTGACCGAGCAGGCGCGAGGCGAGGGTGATGCCTGCCGCGGCGTCGATGATCGTCGCGGTGGTGCGGCGGAAGATGTGGGTCGAGAACTCGGTCGGATCGATGCCCGCCTGCTGCAGGGCTTCCGCGTTGTCGTCGACAAAGGTGCGCAGCAGGCGCTCGTAGTTGCTGACGCTGAGCGGTCGGCCGGTCTTGGTCGAGAACAGGAACGCCTCCGGGTCGCGATCAGCGGTCGCGAGTTGACGGCGGATCGCGGCGGCGGAGAAGCTCGGCAGCGCGACGCGGCGCTTCTGCCGCGAGCATTTCGGGGTGTTCTTCCGATACAGCCCGTTCGCTTTGCTCTGCTTGATGGTGCCGGCGATGAGCACCGTCGCGGGGCGTGAGGTCACGTCCACATCGCAGCGGCGTAGGCCGAGCACTTCGCCGATGCGGGCGCTGGTGCCGATCATGATCCACATCACATGCTCCAGCACCGCGACGTTCGGGCGCGGCCCGTAACCGTCACCATCTTTGCGCCAGTCGTGGATGAGGCTCTGCACCAGCATTACCTGCGCGGGGTTCAGCACCGATTCCTTCTTCTCCGGCAGCGGCAGCCGCCTCGCGTCGCGGATCGGATTCGCGGTGAGCACCTCGTGCTCGATGCCGGTCTGGCACACCTGTGAGAGCACGCTCCTGGCGCGTCTTGCGGCAGACAGCGACTTCTGCTCGCGGATCGACTGGAGGATGCGGTTGCAGCGCAGCACGCTGAGATCCTTCAGCGGCAGGTTGCCGCAGGCGGGGTTCACAACGTGTCTGATGGTCGAGCGGTAGGACTCCATTGTGGTGTCCTCGACGGTCTGCGACTGCTCCTTCTCGTAGACGAACACCTCGCAGGCCTGGGCGATCGTGGCGTCCAGGGCGAGCACGGGGCCGACGGTGCGGTAGCGGATGTCCTCGGCTTGCTTCGCGAGACCTGTCCGCGCCTCATCCTCGGTGTCGCCGGTGGCTTTCAGTCGGCGCAGCTCGCCGACCTCGTCGCGCATCTTCGCGGTGGCCTGCACACGGTCGGATGCGAGGGTGCGGATCTGGATCGCACCGATCTCGCCGGGTTCCAGTCTCGGCCTAGCCATGTCGCACCAGCTCCTGGAACCAGGCGAGTACCTCGGGGCGCAGGTAGCGCACGTGGCGTCCGACGCGACGGAAGGGAGGGCCGTTGTTCGTCTGCCGCCATTCCTCGATGGTGCGCGGCGAGACCTGCAGCAGCTCGGCGACCTGCTCGCCGGTCATGATCAGGGGCTCGTCTCGGGTATCCATACCCCATAGGTGCGCTCGCCACACCACAGCCGTTGCGGCCAGCGCGCGGGCGGCACGGAACAACCCGTGCCGCGCCTCGGCGAGCACCCTTCGAAGGGGGTTTTGGACCCCGTTTAGGACCCCGCGGCCGGTTTTCGAGGGACCAGGAAACATGAAACTCCTCCGATTCCCGCGGAATCTGAGGAGTCTTGCGCTGGGGTACCTGGACTCGAACCAAGAACAACTGACTCCAAAGCAACCTATGCAAGGATCCGCACATCGAAGAAGAACTTGCAGTTTTCCGACAAGCTCTCCATAGCTGGGATAATCGCCCCATGACGGAAGCTTGGGTGGTTCGCACAGGTCGCTATGGAGAAAGAGATTCCTGGGCGCTTCAGCAGAACCTTGGGGGCGGCGGCTGGGAAGAAGTGCCGGATCTGACCGAATGCGAATCTCGCGAAGATATCGCGGCCATAGTTGAGGCGACGTTTGCTGGCGCAGCACCAGGAACGATCACCAACTACACCGCACAGCTATGGGCCCTGCGTGCTCGGATCAAACCTGGGCATCTGATGGCTTTGCCTTTGAAAACGACCCGCGAGATAGCGTTGGGCACCGTAACGGCCGGTTACGAGTATCTGGCGGACGAGACCGACCCAGCTCGGCGCCATGTCGTACACGTCGCGTGGAGCGTAACGGACCTCCCCCGAGTGGCTGTCAAGCAAGATCTTCTCTACACCTTGGGCAGTGCACTCACCGTTTTCTCTCCGAGTCGCGGGCACGCTTTCGATCGGTTGAAAGCCCTCATGGAAACACGCATTGATCCCGGCCAGCTACCCTTCGAAGCGAAACCAGCTCTCTCCGCGCCGTCTGATGCAGAGGTGAACGAGCCGGAGATCCAGCCGGACATAGAAGAGGCCGCCCGAGACCAAATCAGAACCAAGATCTCTGAGACTTTTAAGGGGCACGAACTGACCGTCCTGGTCTCTGCGGTGCTTGAGGCAGAAGGATTTGTGTGCGCTCCCTCGACGGGCGGTGCGGACGGAGGGGTCGATATTGTTGCGGGTCGCGGACTCCTCGGAATGGACAGCCCGCGTCTGATCGTGCAGGTCAAATCCGGTGGCCAGGTCTCGGATCAGGTCGTTCGAGATCTTCTTGGAGCAATGCAACACGTGGGAAACGCCGAACAAGGATTGCTTGTGTCTTGGGACGGGGTATCCGGACCAGCAAGACAGTCACTTCAGCGGGAGAGATTCCGTCTGCGCCTCTGGACGGCGGAAGATGTCGTCGATGCCGTGCTGCGGGTGTACCCCCAGTTGCCTGAAGATATTCGTGCGGATCTGCCACTGCGGCGAGTATGGATGCTGGCAGACTAGAAGGACACTCCACAGGCGCTTCGCGAGTCCGCTACACGTCGGGAGCACTCCACACCATCAGGGAGATACGCGGACGGGACACATCAGGGATACCCTCACTGTCGCATACGAGGAGGCTCACAAATGATCGAACTCATCTTGGTGCGGCACGCGAAGTCCGACTGGGGTGTTCCCGAGCTCGACGACCACGAGCGTCCGCTCAATGGGCGGGGCGAGCGAGATGCTCCCGCGATGGCCGAGCGGCTCGCTCAGGCGGGCGCGGAGGTGGAGTGCATCATCTCGAGCACAGCCGTGCGGGCGCGGACCACGGCAAGGGCCTTCGGGGCGGCGCTCGGGGTCGAGGTTGAGCTCGATCCGGAGCTGTATGCCGCGCCCGGCTCGACGCTGCTGACGAAAGCGGTCGAGGCCGGCGCGGGTTCCGTGATGGTGGTAGCTCACAATCCCGGGATCTCCGATCTTGCGGCGCGACTGTCGGGCGGCGGGATCGAGCACATGCCGACGTGTGCCGTGGCTCAGTTCGAATGGGATGCCGGGTCGTGGGATGAGGTTGCGGGTCGAGTGGCGGATCGATGGGGGTTGTATACGCCGCGGTAGGACTCGGGTCACCGAATCAGGTTTCGACTCGCTTCGCCCGCTCAACCGGCGGTTCGCGTATGGATCCCGCGACTCGCCTTGCGCAGTAGCGCCACCGCGAAATGCGCAGAACGCTGGCGCGTTCTGCCTCAGCGTTTCGCGCACGCAGGATGACGGATGTGCGGCGCACCTTGGTTTCGACTCGCTGCGCTCGCTCAACCGGCGGGTCGGCGCAGTACGCTGTGGGGATGGCGATCCTGATCGACCCGCCCGCGTGGCCCGCGCACGGCACGCTGTGGAGCCACCTCGTCTCCGACAGCGACTACGACGAGCTGCACGCCTTCGCCAAGCGCCTCGGGATCCCCCGCCGCAGCTTCGACCTCGACCACTACGACGTGCCCGCCGCGCGATACGAGCAGGCCGTCGCTCTCGGCGCGCAGGCGGTGACCGCCAAGGACGTCGTGCACGAGCTGCGCAATGCGGGCCTGCGTGTACGGCAGGTGGAGCGCGAGACCGTCACACCGATGCGCCGCCGACAGTACCTGCACGCCGAGTGGACGGAACTCGGCGCGACGCTCGGCACCGCCGACTCCCACCGCGCCGACGACTGGCACCACCTCGGCGAGCACCTCATCGCCCGCTGGAACGAACCCCACCGCAGCTACCACGACGAGCGACACCTCGAAGACGTGCTGCTCGCCCTCGACCACCTCGCCACCCGCGGCGAGCGCCTCTCCCCCGCCACGCTGCTGGCGGCCTGGTTCCACGACGCCGTCTACACCGGCACCCCCGAGTCCGACGAGCTGGGCTCCGCGCACCTCGCGACGACCTCCCTCAGCGGACTCAGCATCGACCCGAGCCTGGTGAGCCAGGTGGGCGAGTTCATCGTCGCCACGATCCCGGCGCGCGAGGTTCCGGATCCCGCGGCGCCGCTCGCCCACCTGCTCGACGCGGACCTCTCGATCTTCGCCGCTCCCCCGCACCGCTACGAACAGTACTCCGTGGCAGTGCGTGCCGAATACGCGCACGTGCCCGAAGCCGACTTCGCGGTCGGCCGATCCAGCATCCTCAGCAGTTACCTGAAACAACCCGCGATCTACCGCACCGGCGCGGCCCGGCTGCTCTGGGAACGGCGGGCGCGGGAGAACGTGACGCAAGAGATCGAGCGGTTGAGGGCGGCAGGCGTGTAAGGCGCGGGATCGGGTTTCGACTCCGCTGTGCTGCGCTCAACCAGCGGCGGGATCACGTTTCGACTCCGCTCCTTCGTCGCGCAGAATGACGGTGGGCTCAAGCGGAGCGCGCGAGGCGGCGCCGGCGGACGAGCGCCACGATCCACTCGACCACCAGCCAGGCGAAAGCCGCGAGCCACAGCAGCGCCGCCGCCGTCGCGACGACCGAGTTCAGGCCGTCGGTCGCCGCGTGCACCGCGTCGGCGTTCGGACCGTACGCGCCCATCCACACCTGGAAGGTCGAGCCGAAGTACATATCCCCGCCGTCGGGCATGAAGACACCGAGCAGCAGCACCCCGAGCGAGGTGAGCCACGCAGCGATCATCGCACGCAGCCGCGCGCTGCCGAACAGCTCCCGCTTCGAGAAGAAGCCCTGCGAGGCGATCACGATCTGCAGCGCGTAGCCAGCGAGCAGTAGCAGGATCGGCCCGAGGATGATGATCACCATCATCCAACCGGTGGAGAAGGATTTCAGCACCCACGCGAGGAGCGGCACGACGATGAGCGCGACTCCCGTGAGGGTCGAGAGCGGGGTTCGTGATGAGGGCATGGGGTTAGTCTGGCAGGTGGGGTGCTGGGGTTTCGATACTTCGTCTCGTCGCTGCGCTCCTCGCTCAGCACGGCGCTCGCTGCGCTCCGCTCAACCGGCGGGTGTTCGCTCAACCGGCGGGGACGGTCAGTCGAGGCGCTTGTGGAGGAGGCAGAACTCGTTGTCCTCCGGGTCGAGCAGCACGTGCCACTGGGCGCCCTCGCCCTGGCCGATGTCGGCCGGGCGAGCCCCGAGGGCGAGCAGCCGCTCGAGCTCGGCGTCCTGATCCCGGTCCGTCGGATTGATGTCGAAGTGCAGGCGCAGCTTGCCCGTCTTGGGCTCGGCGACCGGCACGAAGACCAGGGTCGGCTGCAGCCCGCCGAAGCCCGACTCCGGCCCGATCTCGATCGCGCCGTCGTCGGTGTCGAGCACGACGAAGCCGAGCACCTCGCACCAGAAGTCCGCGAGCCGCTGCGGATCCAGCGAGTCGATGATCAGTTCGGAGAGACGCGCAGCCATGCCCGCCAGCCTACCGGGGCGGAGTCGCGACGGCCGCGGCGCAGACCCGGTCAGCCCTGGATGGTACCGCTCGGCGCCCCGGCGGCGCGCTTCCGCCCGCCGAACGGGTTCCACAGGTCGGTCGCGAAGTGCAGCGCCACGAGCAGGATCGCCGCCGCGGGCGGCCAGCCCAGGCTCTCGATGAGCCAGGCACCGCCGAGGATCGTCAGGTGCAGCGCGATGATCCTGCCGTACGGACTCGCGAAGAGCGTGCTCGCGGAAGGCAGGCTCGCGCGCGGCCGGAAGAGGTCGAGCACGAGCTGCACGACGCTGGCGACGCCCCACACGAGCAGGATCCCGCCCCAGTCGATCGATCCCGAATCGGCCCCGCCGAAGCCGCCGATCCCGCCGAAACCGGCGAACCCACCGGTGTCCCCGCCACCGCCCCGGAACGGTGCGAACACCCCCAGCACGATCAGGAACACGAAGACGCCGTGCACCAGCGTGAAGATGCCGTAGTGGAACACGAAGAACACGATCAGCATCGGTTTCGCCGCGGCGCTCGTCGCCGGCATTTTGTTCACGGTGACCGCCCGCTGGCCGGGATCGCTGAGCCGCTCGGTGCGGATCATAGCGGTGACGTTGCGCAGGCCGAGCGTCACATTCTCAAGCCAGTAGAGCACGATCACCGCGCGCCAGTCCCACCCGAAGAACAGGATCCCCACGATCGGCAGCACGACGTACGCGGCGAAGGTGGCGATGCGCGAGGTCACCCGACCATCGTAGGTGCAGAGGTGGATCCTGCGACTGCGCGCAGGATGACGGGGTCCGACTGCGCGCGGAATGACCGGGGTCGGCTTCGCGCAGGATGACCGGGTGCAAGCCCGCGCAGGATGACCGGGTGCAAGCCCGCGCAGGATGACGAGGGCAAGCTGGCGCCGGATGGCGAGGTGCAAACCTGCGCAGGTGACCCGAGGCAAGCCCGCGGAAGACGACGTGGCAGGAACGCGGATCCAGCGGACCCGCACTCTAGACTCGTTCTCGTGACCCGCCCCGCGATCGTGACCTACGACGGGCTGCCGGCCTCCGCCGGCGGGGCCCACTCGCTCCGCACCCGCAGGCCCTCGGCCGCGCACGCGCAGGTGCAGAGCTTCCTCGACGCGTGCACACGCACGGAACAGCCGCCCGCGCTGAGGTTCCAGCTCTGGGCGGGCGGAGACGACGCCCGCGCGGGGCAGTGGGAGGAGTTCGCCCGGGGCCTGCTCGGCGGGCCCCGGAACTCGGCGCGGACCCACCGGGAGTGGTCGGTGCGCGACGAGCACGCCGGGGCGATCCTCGGCGCGCTCGACGAGGCAGGCGCCGACGACGTCACTCGGTACGGGAGGTCCCTCGCCGTGCTGATCGTCACGGCGCCGACGCGACTCGTCGACCCGGACGCCGGAGAGCCGTACCCGGGAGTGGCCGCCGCCGACACCGCTCGCTTCGCGGTGGATGGATACGGGCGGGTGCTCGGCGACTCGGGGATCCGCGCCGCAATCGGCACCACGTCATCCTCCCTCTCGCTGTGGCTCGCCTTCCCCGCCGACGATCGGCTCGGCCCGGCAGCATTGCACGTGCAGGCCCACGCGCCGGTGCGGCTGTCGACGAAGCACTGGCGCCGCTGGGAGCCGATGCGCACCGGCGACGGCTATCGCTCCACGAGGATCCCGTCGCCGCTCTCGGCGTAGCCGCTACTCGTCACGGCCGCCGCGCTCAACCGAAGAACTCGCCGGGGGCGCCGATGCGCCACCGGTCCGCGGGCGCTCCCGCGGGCAGCAGGAGTTCGATCCACTCCGCCACAGCGTCGACGACGGCCGCCTCGAGGTCGTCACGGGTCCATCCGCGCGGCCGGGAGGGCACCTCCGGCTCCCAGCCGTCCTCGCCCCACACCACGCCGAACAGGTGACGCCGGTCGTCGAAGCGTCGGTCGAGCACGAACGCGTCGCGCCCCTCGAAGCGCGCCCAGACATCGAACGGTCCCTCACCGTCCTGGTCGACGAAGACGTCGATCACGATCCCCTCGACGCCGGCCCCGGCCTCGTCCGCCGCGTCGGAGAGCTGCGAGAGCCGGGTGGCCGTCTCCGCGGAGAACTCGGAGAGGATCCGCTGCAGTGCACCGCGGTGCCCGTCCACCGCCGGCTCGGCGGTCAACCCAGTCTCCTGCTCACCCGGCTCGGGCTCGATCGATCCCTCTTCGACGCTCACGCCATCAACGATATCCGGGCGCACGGCATCAGCCGCGCACCCGGGTGCACCCGTACGCGGGCTCGGCGGCGCACCCGTCCGCTCACGCATGATGACGGCGGCCAAGGGCTGAGTGTCGTACGCGGAGTGCGGATCCTGCGACTCGCAAGCTCGCGCAGGATGACGAAAGATGCCTGGCCGCGCGGTTCGCCGAGCGGCAGGACGACCGGAACGACCGCGGCAAGACCGAGAACCCCGACCGATTGCGTCACTGTGTTACGGCCGCCTTTCGCGATCCCGCCGCGACCCGGCAGGGTAGATGACTATGCCCGAACACGTCGGAACGCCCGCGGCTGCGCCCACGACCGCGCCCGCGGGCCGGGTGCACGTCGCCGGCGTGGAACGCACCTTCCCCACGAAGGACGGCGCCCGCACCGTGTTGCGGAATCTGACCCTCGACGTGACCGCCGGCGAGATCATCGCCGTCGTCGGCCCCTCGGGATGCGGCAAATCGACGCTGCTGCGGCTCATCGGCGGGCTCGATTCCCCCACCGTCGGCGCGATCACGCTCGACGGCGAGGAGGTGCGCGCCCACGACGACTCCACCGCGATCGCCTTCCAGGAGCCGCGCCTGCTCCCGTGGCGCACGATCGCGCAGAACGTCGCGATCGGCCTGCCGCGCGGCACCCGCGGCCGCCAGGCGAAGGAGCGCGTCGCCGAGCTGCTGGAGCTCGTCGGCCTCACCCACGCCGCCGAGCAGCGCCCGCGCGAGGTCTCGGGCGGCATGGCGCAGCGCGCCTCGCTCGCCCGCGCGCTCGCCCGCAGCCCGCGCGTGCTGCTGCTCGACGAGCCCTTCGGCGCCCTCGACGCGCTCACCCGGCTCAAGATGCACGACCTGCTGCTCGACATCCACCGCGCGCAGCCGACCACGGTCGTGCTCGTCACCCACGACGTCGAAGAGGCCCTCTACCTCGCCGACCACGTGCTGCTGCTGCGCAACCTGCACGCCGCGCAGGCCGAGCCGGAGCGCCCGCGCGCCAAGGTCGTCGCGCTCGGCTCCACCTCGGGCCTGAGCGCGCTCGGCTCGGCCCGCACGCCCGAGCTCGCCCCCGAGACCACCGCCGATGCGCCCCGCACGAACGGGTCGATCGCCCGCCTCGTATCCGTCCCCGGCGCGCGCCCGCGCGATCGCGGCGCGCGCACCTTCACCGACCTGCGCACCAGCCTGCTCGACGGGCTGGGCGTTCACAAGATCACGACCCAGGAGTACGCATGAGCATCATCACCCGACGTCTCGTCCCCGCCGCCGCCGTCGCGGGAGCCCTGGCCCTCGCCCTGACCGGCTGCGTGCAGGGCGAGGGCGGCGCGAACGCCGCGCCCGCCGAGGGCGGCGAGTGGTCGACGAGCACGCTCTCGATCGACTGGGCGACCTACAACCCGCTCAGCCTCGTCGTCAAGGATCAGGGCCTCATCGAGGAGGCCCTCGGCGACTCGGTCGACGTGGAGTGGCTGCAGTCGGCCGGCAGCAACAAGGCCAACGAGATGCTGCGCTCCGGATCCATCGACGTGGGATCGACGGCCGGATCGGCCGCACTCTTCGCCCGCGCCAACGGCTCCCCCATCCAGGTGATCGACATCTACTCGCAGCCGGAGTGGTCGGCCATCGTGGTCGGCGCCGACAGCGACATCACCGACGTGGCCCAGTTGAAGGGCCAGTCGGTCGCTGCGACCAAGGGCACGGATCCCTACTTCTTCCTGCTGCAGGCGCTCGAGGAGGCCGGTCTCGGCGTCGACGACGTCGAGGTGCAGAACGTGCAGCACGCCGACGGCCGGGCGCTGCTCGACGGCGGCTCGGTGCAGGCGTGGAGCGGGCTCGATCCGATCATGGCGGCGGCCGAGGCCGAGTCGGGCGCCCAGCTGATCTACCGCAACGTCGACTTCAACACCTACGGCTTCCTCAACGCCACCGAGGAGTTCATCACCGATCACGCCGACGTGGCCCAGGTGGTCGTCGACGCCTACGAGGAGGCCCGCGCCTGGGCGCTCGAGCACCCCGACGAGGTGGCGCAGCTGCTCGCCGACGCCGCGTCGATCGACCTCGAGGTCGCGAAGACCGTGATCGCCGAGCGCTCCAACCTCGACGTCTCGGGTGTGCCCGGAGAGGCGCAGGTGGCGGTGCTGACCAAGATCTCGCCGATCATCGCCGAGTCCGGCGACGTCGCCGGCGGCCAGGAGGCGATCGACGAGGCCATCGCCACGATCGTGCACGACGAGTTCGCGCTCAAGGCGACCGAATGACCGATGGATCGACCGCGATCGCGGGCTCTTCCGAGCGCGGGGTCGGCACCGCAGGGGTGGCGCAGCAGCGCGCACCCCTGTGGTCGCGTACGTGGGTGAGGGTCGCGGGCGGCTTCGTCGTTCCGGTCCTCATCCTCGCGGTGTGGCAGTTCGTCACGGCGACGGGGATCGTGCCGCCGTACCGCCTGCCGGGGCCGTGGTCGGTCGTCGAGGCCGGCATCGAGCTGGTCGAGCGCGGTCAGCTCTGGCTCCACATCGCGATCTCGGTGCAGCGCGTCTTCATCGGCTTCCTCTTCGGGTCGGTCATCGCCCTCGCCTTCGCCGCGGTCGTCGGCCTGTCGCGCGCCGGCGCCGTGCTGCTCGCGCCGATGCTCGTCGCCCTGCGCGCCGTGCCGTCGCTCGCGTGGGTGCCGCTGCTGATCCTGTGGTTCCAGGTCGGTGAGGAGTCGAAGATCATCCTCATCGCGATCGGCGCCTTCTTCCCCGTCTACACCACGGTGGCCGACGCCCTGCGCCACGTGAACCCGCAGCTCGTCGAGGCGGGCCGCACCTTCGGCCTGCGCGGCTGGTCGCTGTTCCGCACCGTGCAGCTGCCCGCCGTCGTGCCATCGGTCGTCTCGGGCCTGCGCCTCGCGCTCGCCCAGGCCTGGCTGTTCCTCGTCGCCGCCGAGCTGATCGCCGCGTCGATGGGCCTCGGCTGGATGCTCAACGACTCGCAGCAGACCGGTCGCGTGGACCGGATCCTGCTCGCCATCGTGCTGCTGGCGCTGCTCGGCACGATCACGAACGCGATCCTCGTGCTGTTCGAGAAGGCCGTGCTGAAGAGGTGGATGTGACGACCGGGGCGGATACGAACGGAACGGCGGCGAGCGCGGGCACCGAGGCGGGTCCCCGCATCGAGACGGATCGCGGGATCGCGATCGACACCGGCACTGAGGCCGGCACCGAAGCGCGCCTCAGCGAGACGCGATCCTTCGCCCCCTCCCCCGGGTTCGCCGCGCAGGCCAACGTCGACGCCTCGATCTACGAGCTCGCGAACGCGGATCCGATCGCGTTCTGGGAGCGCGCGGCCGAGCGCCTCGAGTGGGCCGAGCCGTGGCGCACGGCGCACACATGGGCCCCGCCGGTCGCGGTTCCCGGCGCGGACGGTGCCCCGGGAGAGCTCAGCGTCCCGGAGGCGACCTGGTTCGCGGGCGGCCGGCTCAACGTCGCCGTCAACTGCGTCGACCGGCACGTCGCCGCGGGGCGCGGCGACAGGGTCGCGCTGTTCTTCGAGGGCGAGCCGGGCGACCGGCAGGCGATCACCTACGACGAGCTGCAGCGCCGGGTGGCGCGCGCCGCGAACGGCCTCACCGCGCTCGGCATCGAGCCGGGCGACCGGGTGGTCGTCTATCTGCCGGTGCTCGTCGAGACCGTCGTCATCGCGCTCGCCTGCGCGAGGATCGGCGCCGTGCACTCGCTCGTCTTCGGCGGGTTCTCGGCCGAGGCCGTGCGCTTCCGCCTGGAGGACACCGGCGCGAAGCTGCTCGTCACGAGCGACGGCCAGCACCGGCGCGGCAAGCAGGTCGAGGTCAAGTCGATCGCCGACGAGGCGGCGCGGGATCTGGCCGGGCTCGAGCACGTGCTCGTCGTGCGCCGCACCGGGCAGGACGTGCCCTGGACCGAGGGTCGCGATCTCTGGTGGCACGACGCGGTCGAGGCGCAGCCCGACGCGCACGAGCCCCGGGCCTTCGACGCCGAGCATCCGCTCTTCGTCATCTACACCTCGGGCACCACCGGCAAGCCCAAGGGTCTCGTGCACACCTCGGGCGGCTACCTCACCCAAGCGAGCTGGGCGCACTGGGCGCACTTCGACGCGAAGCCCGACGACGTGCACTGGTGCACCGCCGACCTCGCGTGGGTCACGGCGCACACCTACGAGATCTACGGGCCGCTCTCCAACGGCCTCACGCAGGTGATCTACGAGGGCACGCCCGACGCCCCGCACCGCGAGCGGCACCTCGAGATCATCGAGCGCTACGGCGTCACCGTGTACTACACGGCGCCCACGCTGATCCGCACCTTCATGACCTGGTTCGGCGACGAGCTGCCGGGGGCCGGACAGCCGGGCGGCCACGACCTCTCCTCGATCCGCCTGCTCGGCACCGTCGGCGAGGCGATCAACCCCGAGGCGTGGGTGTGGTTCCGACGCAACTTCGGGCGCGGCGAGACGCCCGTGGTCGATACGTGGTGGCAGTCGGAGACGGGCGCGGCCATGATCGCTCCCCTGCCCGGAGTCACGACGCTGAAGCCCGGATCGGCGACCGTCGCGCTGCCGGGGATCGACATCGCGGTGGTCGACGAGGCCGGCGATCCCGTCGCCCCCGGCCGCTCGGGAACGCTCGTCGCGCGCCGCCCGTGGCCGGGCATGGCACGCACCGTCTGGGGCGACCCGGAGCGCTACCGCGACTCCTACTGGGCGCCGTTCGCGGGGCACGGCGAGCATGGCGCCTACTACGTGGCCGGCGACGGCGCCACGATCGACGCCGACGGCTGCATCTGGATCCTCGGCCGCCTCGACGACGTCGTGAACGTGTCGGGCCACCGCCTCTCGACGATCGAGATCGAGTCGTCGCTCGTGGCGCACCCGGCGGTCGGCGAGGCCGGCGTGACCGGGGTCTCCGACCCGCTCACCGGCCAGGCCGTCGCCGCGTTCGTCGTCGACGGGGCGGCGGGCGCGGCCGCCCACGACGAGCTGCGCGCCCAGGTCGCGCGCGACATCGGCCCGATCGCGAAGCCGAAGATCATCGTGCGCGTGCCCGAGCTGCCCAAGACCCGCTCGGGCAAGATCCTGCGGCGGCTGCTCGCGCAGCTGTGGCAGGGCGATACGCTCGGCGATACGACCAGTCTGCAGAACCCCTGGGCCGTCGACGGCGTGCGCGAGGCCGTGAGCCGGGCCAGGCAGCTTCATCTTTCAGCGAAGGAGACCACATGAGCGAGCACCAGTTCGGGTTCCGCACCCGAGCCCTCCACGCGGGCGGAACGCCCGACGCGACCACCGGCGCGCGCGCCGTGCCGATCTACCAGACCACGTCGTTCGTGTTCGACGACGCGAAGGACGCGGCGAACCTCTTCGCGCTGCAGAAGTACGGCAACATCTACTCGCGCATCGGCAACCCGACAGTCGCCGCGCTCGAGGAGCGCGTCGCCTCGCTCGAGGGCGGCATCGGCGCGGTCGCCACGGCGAGCGGCATGTCGGCCGAGTTCATCACCTTCGCCGCGCTCGTGGGCCAGGGCGACCATGTCGTCGCCTCGGCGCAGCTCTACGGCGGCACCGTGACGCAGCTCGACGTGACGCTGCGCCGCTTCGGCGTCGACACCACCTTCGTGGCCAGCTCCGATCCCGAGGAGTTCCGCAGGGCGATCCGGGCCAACACGAAGGTGCTCTACGTCGAGGCGATCGGCAACCCCGGCGGCGAGATCTCCGACCTCGAGGGCCTCGCGGCCGTCGCGCACGAGGCTGGGATCCCCCTCGTCGTCGACGCCACCCTCGCGACGCCGTACCTGCTGCGCCCGATCGAGCACGGCGCCGACATCGTGATCCACTCGGTCACGAAGTTCCTGGGCGGTCACGGCACGACCCTCGGCGGCATCGTCGTCGAGGCCGGCACCTTCGACTGGGGCAACGGCAAGTTCCCCTCGATGACCGAGCCCGTCGAGTCCTACGGCGGCATCAAGTGGTGGGACAACTTCGGCGAGTACGGCTTCCTCACGAAGCTCCGCAGCGAGCAGCTGCGCGACATCGGCCCGGCCCTCAGCCCGCAGGCCGCCTTCAACCTGCTGCAGGGCGTCGAGACGCTCCCCCAGCGCATCGACGCGCACGTGGCCAACGCCCGCATCGTGGCCGAGTGGCTGGCGAGCGATCCGCGCGTGTCGTTCGTGACGTGGGCCGGCCTCGACGGGCACCCCCACCGGGACCGCGCTCAGAAGTACTTCCCCCTCGGCCCCGGATCGGTGTTCGCGTTCGGCGTGCGACCCTCGGGGTCCTTCGACTCGGAGGCCGAGCGCCTGCAGGCCGCCCGCGCCACCGGTGAGAAGCTGATCGAGTCGCTGCAGCTGGCAAGCCACCTCGCCAACATCGGCGACGCGCGCACGCTCGTGATCCACCCCGGGTCGACGACGCACCAGCAGCTCACCCCCGAACAGCTCGAGGCCGCCGGCGTGCCGGCCGACCTCATCCGGATCTCCGTGGGCATCGAGGATCCGGAGGACATCGTGTGGGATCTGGATCAGGCCCTCACCCTCGCGACAGGAGAGAAGCGATGAGCGACACCACCCCCGTCTCGCCCTCGGCCGGCGCCGCCTGCGCGCTCCCGGCGCCGACCCCGGGGCCGGCGCACGCCGAGCGCACCTGGCAGGGGCCGACCGCCGCCGCCCGCCTCGGGATCCTCAGCCGTGCGAAGTCCATCGCGATCGTCGGCGCGTCGAGCAATCCCGCGCGCGCGAGCTACTTCGTGGCCACGTACCTGCTGTCGAGCTCGCCGTACGACGTGTACTTCGTGAACCCGCGCGCCGACGAGATCCTGGGCCGCAAGGCCTACGCCTCGCTCGCCGAACTGCCCGTCGTGCCCGACATCGTCGACGTGTTCCGCAAGGACGAGGATCTGCCCGGCGTCGCCCGCGAGGCGGTCGAGGTCGGCGCGAAGGCGCTGTGGCTGCAGCTCGGCTCGTGGAACGAGGAGGCCGCCGCGATCGCGGAGGAGGCCGGCCTCGAGGTGGTCATGGACCGCTGCGTGAAGATCGAGCACGCCCGCTTCCACGGCGGACTGCACCTCGCCGGCTTCGACACCGGCGTGATCTCGTCGAAGCGCCAGGTCGTCGCGCGGTAGCCCCGGGCACGCCGGTGAACGCCGGTTGAGCGGGAGCGACGCCGGTTGAGCGAGCGAAGCGAGTCGAAACCCGGGTGTTTCCTTGGTTTCGATGCTTCGTCTCGTCGCTGCGCTCCTCGCTCAGCACTCGCTTCGCTCGCTCAGCCAGCGGAACCGTCGCGTCCCCTACAGTCAGACCCGCCGCGCCTCGTCCTCGACGTCGAGCTCGGCCGCGGCCCTGACCTCGTCGCGGCGGCCCGCCGCGGAGAGGTCGAGGCCCGAGGCGCTCGCGGAGAGCAGGTGCTTGAGCGCGCGCGTGAGCGGACGGAAACCCTCGGTCGCCACAGCGACGTCGGGCGCGGAGTGGTCGATGCCGAGGGCCGAGAGCGCGTCGCCGATGGCGCCCGCCGCGAGGTAGTCCTCGACCGCGAAATCGCCGTCGTCGCCCGCGAGCACGAGGTTGATCGCCGTGCGGCCGCCGCGAGCCAGCTGCTCGTCGGTGATCGCCTTCGCCGTCGCGGTGGCGTTGCGCAGCGATGCCGCGAACACCGCCGGGCCGTGCGGCAGCGCGGCGGCCTGCTCGAGGAGCGCCTCCGAGGAGCCGCGGGCGTCGGGGATCGCGTCGACGATCACGACCACACCCGCCTCGGCCAGCCGGGCGAGCCCCTCGGATCCCCACGCGAGGCGCACTTGATAGGTCGATTGCGAGCGCGAGTCGGTCATGAACTCCAGATTAGGGCCGGCGTCGAGCGGTGATCCGGCCCAGTCGTCACGCGGCGTCATGAAGCCCGTTGCGGGGCGGCCTTCGCCGTGGTGCGACGGAGGCGAAGCGGTAGAATCGTGGGCATGGCATACGAAGTCGAGAAGTCCGAAGAGGAATGGCGCGAGGAGCTCGGTGAGGAGCAGTACGCGGTGCTGCGCGAGTCGGCGACCGAACGCGCCTGGACGGGCGAGCTGCTCGACGAGGAGCGCGCGGGCTTCTACACGTGCGCCGGCTGCGGCAACGAGCTCTTCGAGAGCGGCACCAAGTTCGATTCGCACTGCGGCTGGCCCAGCTTCTACGACTCGGTGCGCCCCGAGGCGGTCGAGCTGCTCGAGGATCACTCGCTCGGCATGGAGCGCACCGAGGTGCGCTGCGCCCGCTGCGGCGGCCACCTGGGCCACGTCTTCCCCGACGGCTTCGGCACCCCCACCGGCCAGCGCTACTGCATGAACTCGCTGTCGCTGAACTTCAAGCCGGAGGACTAGGAGCCGGGCGCCACCGCCGGACGACCGCCGCCGGACGAGCACCCCGATCCAGCACCCCGGTCGAGCGGAGCGCAGCGGATTCGAGGTCGACCCCGTGGCCCGAACCCGCGCTCCACCCCTGCGCAAGCGGCGGTGAAACACAACGTCGCTCGAAGTAACACAGCGGCACAGAGCATGACCCGCGCCGCGACCTTCGGTACCTTCTGAGGAGCCCGCCGCGTCGATCGCGACCGGGCGCCCCGTCCCGAAGGAGCATCACCCGTGCCAGCAGCATCGCAGCGCAAGCAGATCAGACTCAACGCCTTCGACATGAACTGCGTGGCGCATCAGAGCTCCGGGCTCTGGCGCCACCCCGACGATCAGGCGTGGCGCTACAAGGACATCGAGTACTGGACCCACCTGGCGCGCGTCGCCGAGCGCGGACTGTTCGACAGCATCTTCATCGCCGACGTGCTCGGCACCTACGACGTCTTCGGCGGCAACGACATCGCCGCCATCCGCAACGGTGCGCAGGTGCCCGTGAACGATCCCGTGCAGCTGGCGGCGGTGATGGCGGCCGTCACCGAGCACGTGGGCTTCGGGATCACCGCCGGAACCGCCTTCGAGCACCCGGTGCCGTTCGCGCGGCGGCTCTCGACGCTCGACCACCTCACGAAGGGACGCGTGGGCTGGAACGTGGTGACCGGGTACCTGCCGTCGGCCGCCCGCAACCTGGGGCAGGACGACCAGCTCGAGCACGACCAGCGCTACGACCACGCCGACGAGTATCTCGAGGTGGTCTACAAGCTGCTCGAGGGCTCGTGGGAGGACGACGCCGTGGTGCGGGATCGCGAGCGCGGTGTGTTCGCCGAGCCCGACAAGGTGCACCACATCGGCCACCACGGCACGCACTTCAAGGTGCCGGGGATCCATCTCTCCGAGCCCTCACCGCAGCGCACTCCCCTGGTGTTCCAGGCGGGGGCGTCGCCCCGCGGGATCCGCTTCGCCGCGCGGCACGCCGAGGCGATCTTCATCGCGTCGCCCACGAACGCGGTCGCCAGGAAGAGCGTCGACGCGATCCGCGCCGCGCTCGTCGAAGCCGGCCGCTCGCCCGACGCGGCCAAGATCTACCTGCTCCTCACGATCATCGTCGACGAGACCGACGAGCTCGCGCAGGCCAAGCACGAGGAGTACCTGTCGTACGTCAGCCCCGAGGGGGCGCTCACCTTCCTGTCGGGGTGGATGGGCATCGACCTGTCGAAGTACGACCTCGACGAGCCGCTCGGCAATGTGGAGAGCAACGCGATCCAGTCGACGGTCGCCGCCTTCCAGGCCGACAACCCCGACGGCCGCGCGTGGACCGTGCGCGACATGGTCGAGCGCAACGGCATCGCCGGCCTCGGTGCCACGATCGTGGGCTCGCCGTCCACGGTCGCCGACGAGATGGAGCGGATCGTCGCCGAGACCGGCATCGACGGCTTCAACCTCGCCTACGCGGTCACGCCGGGCACCTTCGAAGACGTGGTCGAGCACGTGGTGCCCGAGCTGCAGCGGCGCGGCGTCTACCACACGGAGTACGCGCCCGGCACGCTGCGCAACAAGCTCTTCGGCGAGGGCGATCGTCTGCCCCAGGACCACCGCGGCGCCCTCTACCGCGTCGGCGCACCGCTCTCCACGGTCGACGACTCGATCCGGGACGACGCCCTGGTGACGGCGCGCTGATCTCGCGGGGCGGCCCGCCGGAACGGGCGCGCACCTCCCCCGTCGCGACGGCTCATCGCTCGCGGCTGAGCGGCCTGATCAGCCGATGCTGCACGGCTTTCCGCCGTTCGAGCGCCCACAGCGCGATCCGCAGATCGACGAGATCGGACGGGGAGAGCGGATCTCGTCCGCTGAGCTCCCGGATGCGTTTCATCCGGTGCCGCACCGTGTTGACGTGCACGTACAGCCGGTCCGCCGTGACCTGGAGGTGCCGGTCTGCGGCGATGAATGTCCGGAGGGTGGTCAGGAGCTCTCCCCGGCCCTGCTCCTCGGCCTGCAGGATCGGTGCGATGAGCTGCTCGATGAACGGGTTCAGCTGTTCGGCCGGTTGCTGCTCGAGAAGCGCCTCCAGGGTGACGAGCTGCTCGGGTCCGGCCACGCCCCCGCGGCTTCTCGCGAGGCGCAACGCGGATCGCGCTTCGCTGAGTGCTCGTCGCAGCCCGGCGAGATCGACGATCGAGCTGTACCCGCACACCAGCCCCAGATCGCGAAACGACTCCTCGAGCCCCGGCTCCGAGATGAGGACCACCTCGTGGGGAGTCACCCCGATCAGTCCGATCGCCCCGCGCCGGCTCAGCGCCCCTTCGCTCCCGCTCGGCCAGCAGGACACTCCGAGCCGTTCGCGCTCCAGCCCGTGCGCTTCGATCTCGGGCAGAATCGCCGCCGGAAGCGCCAGCCCGCCCGCGATCAGATCGATCAGCTGTCCGAGGCGCTGCTGCTGATCGGATGCCTCTCGCGCATGTTCCAAGCCGGTGAACTCGATGACGCTCTGCAGCTGCTGCAGGAACTCGTTCGTCGCGCCGCCCGGTTCCCCTGCCCACTCGATCCCGCGTTCCGGGGCCGTCACGCGTGTCAGGCTGCCGCCGAGCACCTGCTCGGCCTCTTCCAGGAGCGCGGTCTCGCCGGCTCCCTCCCTGGCCATCGTCAGCAACCGGGAGATCAGTGCGGTCTCCCTGCGCCGCGTCTCGCTCTCGATCTGGGTGCGGCGCTCCAGCACGACATCGTTCACCGCGAGGAACGGGACGCCGTGGTCGAGCAGGAGCAGCGGCATCTCGGCGCGCTCGCAGGCTCGCACGAGTTCTCCGGGCGGTTCGAGATGCACCTCGCCCAGCCCGAGCGCGATCCCCGAGACGCCTGCGTCCGCGAGCGCGGCGACGAACACCTCCGCGGAGCCGGGCCGCACCAGGGCGCTTCCGAGTGTGCAGACGAGTTCATGTCGGCGCAGGTGGGGCCGGGGATCGAGCTGTTCGGTGGCGTGCACCCAGGACACCGGGCGTTCCGACGCGCCGGGCCGTAGGACCACCGCCGTGATGACCAGCGACGCATCCGCGACCAGATCGCCGATCGTCACGAGCGCCCCGGCATCCTCCTGAGTCGAGATCATACGGGCATTGTAGCTTCCTCCAGCGGATCGACGATCTCATGGAGGTCTCTCCCGCGTTTCCGCACCCATGTGCTGGAGAAGTGGATAATGAGTGCGTTCGCCCCTGTCCTGGCCAAAGGAGACCATCTTGACTACGAGCACTGCTCGCCCCGCGGCGGGCGCACACACGCTGCGCAGAGAGTTCAGCTTCGGGGCCGCGTTCGCCTTCGCGTTCGCGTTCATCTCCCCGATCGTCGCACTCTACGGCATCTTCGGCCTGGCCATCGCGACCGCAGGCCCGTCGTTCTGGTGGGGGTTCCTCATCGTCTTCGCCGGCCAGTTCCTCGTCGCCCTGGTGTTCGCCATGCTGGTGTCGAAGTGGCCTCTCGAGGGGTCGATCTACCAGTGGGCCAACCGCCTGCTCGGCGCTGGATTCGGCTGGTTCGCGGGCTGGTTCTACATCTGGACGCTGGTGATCGCCATGGCCACGGTGGCGCTGGGCGCCGCCGGCTTCATCGCGAACATCATCGGCATGCACGGCGCCAGCGGCACGCAGATCGCCCTGATCGCGTTCATCGTGCTCGTGATCGGCACCGTGATCAACCTCTCGGGACGCGGGATCCTCAAGGGCTTCATGATCGCGAGCATCGTCGCCGAGATCATCGGTTCGATCGGGCTGGGCATCTGGTTGCTCATCGCGCATCGGGAGCACGATCTCTCGATCCTCTTCGACGGCGGGGCCAGCATCGGCGCCGCCGACGGATTCTTCTCGCTCGGCGGCCCGTTCCTCCTCGCCGTGGTGTTCATCGGGTTCTCCTTCGTCGGCTTCGAGAGCGCCGGATCGATCGCCGAGGAGGTCCACGAGCCGCGTCGCAATCTGCCGAAGGCGGTGCTGTTCTCGATCAGCTTCATCGCCGCGGTCGTCATGTTCTCGAGCCTCGCGATCATCCTGGCAACGCCGGAGAACGCCACCGAACTCCCCGACTACGACGTGGATCCGGTCTACGCCGTGCTCACCGCGCAGCTGGGCTCGCACCTCGCGATCCCCATTCAGGCGCTCTTCGCCATCGGCTTCGTCGCGAGCTTCCTCGCCCTCCAGACCTCCGCCTCGCGCCTCATCTGGGCGAAGGCGCGAGACCGGGCGCTGCCCTTCTCGAACGCGCTGTCGCGCCTCAGCCGCACCCAGCGCCAGCCCGTGGGTCCGATCCTCATCACGACGGCGATCGGCACCGCGCTCTTCCTGCTGAGCAACGTCGCCGAGAACCTCTATACGATGATGGTGAACTTCACGTCCGGAGGCTTCTACCTCAGCTTCCTGTTCCCCGTCCTCGCGTTCGCCGTCGCCGTGGTGCGCAGGCGCTGGCGCCCCGGCCCGTTCTCGATCGGCCGCTGGACCGGGATCGTCGCGATCGCCGCGCTCGTGTGGGTGGTGCTCGAACTGGTGAACATCGCGTGGCCGCGCGCGATCAACGGCAACCCCTGGCTCGACTGGTCGGTGATCGTCGGGGCGGCGGCACTCGCGGTCGTGGGTGCCGCGATCTACGCCCGGGTGCGCGGCCGGATCGAGAACGTCGAGACATCGGCGGTCATGCTCGACGCCGAGGCCGCCGCCGGTACCGGCACCGCCGCCGGGGCGCGAGATCTCGAGGGCCGCCGATGAGCCGGGTCGCCATCGTGACGGGCGCCGCAGGCGGTATGGGCTCCGCGATCTCGCGGCGACTCCGCGACGCGGGCTGGCGGGTCGCCGGCCTGGACCGGGTCGCCGCCGAGCACGTCGACGTCGCGCTGCAGCTCGACGTGTCGGAGCACCTCGACGTGGCGACGGCCGTCGCCACGATCGAGCGCGAGCTGGGGCCGGTCGACGCGCTGGTGAGCGCCGCCGGGCACTACGAGAGCGTCCCGTTCTCCGAGATCGCCGACGAGCAGGCCGAGCGAATGCTCCGCGTGCACCTGGGCGGATTCTTCGCGGGATCCCGCGCCGTACTGCCCGGGATGATCGAGCGCGGCACCGGAGCGATCGTCGCCGTCGCGAGCGAACTGGCGGTCGGAGGCGGTGCGCGGGACTCGCACTACGCGGCCGCCAAGGGCGCGGTGCTCGGCGCGATGAGGAGCCTCGCGATCGAGGTCGCCCCCGCAGGGATCCGGGTGAACGCCGTCGCGCCCGGACCGACGAACACGCCGATGCTCGCACCGGATTCTCCCTGGCGCGACCCGGAGTACCTCGCAACTCTGCCCGCGCGAGCGCTCGCGGAGCCCGACGAGGTGGCGCTGTGCGTGGAGTTCCTGCTCGATGCCGCCGGGTTCGTCACCGGCGAGACCATCCACCCGAACTCCGGGGCGGTGATCTGATGGCTCCCCTCTCCGCGTCCAAGTCCTCCCTCCTGCGCGGGGCGAGCGCCCTGGTCACGGGTGCCGCCGGCGGCCTCGGTGCGGCGCAGGTGTCGGCCCTCGCATCGGCGGGAGCCAGCGTGCTCGCGCACGCACGATCGCACGGCCCGACGCTGCAGGCCGTCCTGGACGCGACGGGCGCGAGCGGCCTCGTGAAGGATCTGGGCACGCCCGAGGCATGCCGCGAGCTGATCGGGGACGCGGTGGCCGCGAACGGCCGACTCGACGTGCTCGTGGCGAATCACGCCACCATGACCATGGCACCGCTCGTCGACGCCGACCCCGCGGACTGGTGGCGGGTCGCGCACACGAACCTGCTCGGCACCTTCGCCCTGGTCCAGGAGGCCGTCCGCGTCATGCGCGCGCAGGGCGACGGCGGCCGGATCATCGTCATCTCGAGCGAGTGGGGGGTGATCGGATGGCCCGAGGCCACCGCGTATGCGGCGTCGAAGGCCGGCCTCATCGCGCTCGTCAAATGCCTCGGGCACGAGCTCGCCCCGGAGGGCATCGTCGTCAACGCGATCGCCCCGGGAGTGATCGACACGCCCCAGCTGAACGTGGACGCCGACGCGGCGGGGATCCCGCTCGCGCAGATGCACGAGCACTACGCGCGGGGCATCCCGCTCGGCCGCATCGGCCGCCCCGACGAGGTCGCCGCAGCGGTGCGGTTCCTCGCCGACCCCGGGCTCCGCACGGTGGTCGGCCAGACCCTGCAGGTGAACGGCGGATCGACCCGCGGCCGGGTCTGACCCGGATCCAGACACGACGAGAGAACAGGAACCCCATCCATGACCGATCCCGCCCCCGTCCCCCCGATCGACGGCCAGGTCTCGCCGCGCTACGCGGGCTTCACGACCTTCGCCAGGCTGCCCCGGATCGGAGACGTTCCGCGGCACGACGTCGCGGTCGTCGGAGTACCGTTCGACACCGGGGTCACCTTCCGGCCGGGCGCCCGATTCGGCCCGGGCGCCATCCGCGAGGCCTCCCGGTTGCTCCGGCCCTACAACCCGGCACTCGACGTCGCCCCCTTCGAATCGGTGCAGGTCGTGGACGCGGGCGATGTCGACTGCAACCCGTTCGATATCGCCACGGCGCTCCGCGAGATCGAGGCCGGGGTTGCGGCGCTGGCCGAGGGAGGCCGCCCGGTCGTGGTGCTGGGCGGAGACCACACCATCGCACTCGCCTCGCTCCGCGCACTGCACCGGGAGCACGGGCCGATGGCGCTCGTGCACTTCGACGCGCACCTCGACACCTGGGGGCCGTACTTCAACACGCCGGTCACGCACGGCACCCCGTTCCGGGTGGCCATCGAGGAGGGACTGCTGCTCAAGGAGCACTCCGCGCACGTGGGGATCCGCGGTTCGCTCTACAGCGCGGAGGACCTCACCGACGATGCCGAACTCGGCTTCACCATCGTGCACGCGCGCGAGTTCCACACGACGCCGTTCACCGAGATCATCGAGCGCATCAGCAGGCGGGTCGGCGACGCCCCGCTCTACATCTCCATCGACATCGACGTGCTGGATCCCGCCCACGCCCCGGGCACCGGAACACCGGAGGCCGGAGGGCTGACCAGCCGGGAACTCCTCGAGCTGCTCCGGGGCCTGCGCGACAAGCGCCTGGTCGGGGCGGACGTGGTCGAGGTGGCTCCGGCCTACGACCACGCCAGCATCACGGCGGTTGCCGCCTCGCACTGCGCCTACGACCTCGTGTCCATCATGAGCGGGCGGGTCTCGAGATGAATCGGCCGACCGGAGATCCCGCGTCGCAATACCGGTTCGAGTGGCCGGGCGGGGCCCGATGCGCGGCTTCGTTCTCGTTCGACGTCGACGGCGAGTCGGCTGCTCTCGCGGCCGACCCGTCCACCGCGCAGAGCATGAGCGTCATGACCCACCAGGCCTACGGTCCGCGCGTCGGAGTCCGGCGCATCCTCGGCATCCTCGACCGGCTGGGGGTTCGCAGCACCTTCTTCGTCCCCGGGCTGACCGCGGAGCTGCACCCGGGGACGGTGCGCGATATCGCGTCCGCGGGCCACGAGATCGCGCATCACGGTTACCATCACCGCAAGCCGGCGGGCCTCGGTCTCGCCGAACAGGCGGAGCAGCTCGACCGCGGCACGGAGGTGCTCGAGCGGCTCATCGGCGAACGTCCCCTGGGGTATCGGGCTCCCATGTGGGATCTCTCCTGGGACATGCCCCGGCTTCTCGCCGAACGCGGCTTCCTCTACGATTCGAGTCTCATGGACGACGATTTCCCCTACCTGCTCTCCCCGAGCAGAGATCGCAGTCGGGACGGCGGATCGATCGTGGAGATCCCCATCCAGTGGGCGCTCGACGACTGGGAGCAGTACTGCTACCTTCCCGACGTCACCGAGCTCGGGCCGATCCAGACACCGGCCCACGCCGTGGAGCTCTGGCGCAGCGAGCTCGAAGGGATGCGCGAGTACGGCGGATGCTGGGTGCTCACCAACCATCCGTTCCTCTCGGGGCGCCCCGGACGGGCGATGGCCCTGAGCCGTTTCATCGCGGAGGTCGCCGATATGCGGGATGTGTGGCTGGCTTCGCTCTCCGACATCGCGAGGCATACCCGAGAACAGGGCGTACCGTCGCGCAGCATGCCGAGCATCGAGGCCGGATAGCGAGGCTGCGCTCCAGGAACGCGAAAACCCCGGCCTGAGCCGGGGTTTTCTGTGGCTGGGATACCAGGACTCGAACCTAGAATGACGGTACCAGAAACCGTAGTGTTGCCAATTACACCATATCCCAAGGCGGAAATCCGACCTCCGGGGAGATCAGCACCGAGAGATAACTTTACCCGATTCCTGCGCGGAACTCAAAACGCCCCGCCCGGCGGGTCCGGTGACCGACGCACGCCACGGGGTGGGCCATCGGTAGCCGCATGAGCCCGAGCAGTCACCATCGAACCGCCACTCCGGGGAGCTCGGAGAAGACCCGGTCGTGGGTGATCAGCGTCATCGACTCGACCATCGCCTGGGCGGCGAGCATCCGATCGAACGGATCCCGATGCTCCCAGCCGAGGCCACCGGCCAGCAGCGCGTGGTCCTCCGCCACCGGCATCCGCTCGGCGCCCAATCGATCGAGGTGCCTGGAGTAGGCGCCGACCAGCACGTCGGCCTGCGGAAGCTTGCCCAGCCGCCGCTTCGTCGCGATCTCCCACGCCGAGACCGCCGACACGACGAGCGGCGACGCGCGAGCGGCGATGAGCTCACGTGCCTCGGGTCCGAGCCGAACCGGGTCGGTGAGCGCCCACAGCAGCGCGTGGGTGTCGAGCAGGTACTTCACGCCTCGCCCTCCCAGACCTCGAGTTCGCTCTCCGGCAGGGGATCCGAGAAGCTGTCGGGCACGGAGTAGGCGACGAATCCGAGGTCCCGCTCTGCACGCGGCTCGAACGGGACCAGCTTCGCCACGGGCTCGGATCCCCGGGCGATGACCACTTCCTCCCCCTGCTCGACGGCGGCGAGCAGGGCTGAGAGATGCGTCTTCGCGTACTGCACCTTCACTGTCCTCATCCCACCAGGCTACGGAGACGGTCAAGCTTGGTCAATCGCTGTTGGTCTCGGTGCTCGTCTACGCGTAATCATCGGGGGTCAGCTGCCGGATCCCCGTGTCGTGGAGGACGAACTGGGCGCGCAGCGGGGCCAGGATCCCGTCATCCGAGAGGGCGCCGACTCCCCCGGCCTCCCCCGCGACGGCCCGGGCCCATTCCCGGTCGTCGTCGGTGAAGCGGTCCGTCCCGCACCGCTCCCAGACGAGGACGAACTCGCGGGCATCCACCAGCCCGCACACGATGCGGGCGCGGTGCACGAGCACCCGGGCGAAGGGCACCACCCCGAGGTCGCTCGTCTCGCAGGGCTCGTGAGGCGACTCCGGGTGATCGTCCATCGGCATGATGGGTTCGGCGAGTCGGCGCTCGTGATCGACGAGCATCAGCCAGAGCTGGCGGTGGGTCGCCCGCTCCAGCACGAGACCGAGCTGATCCTGCAGATCGGCGTCGGTGGCGAGGATGCGGTCGGGGTCGATGCGGGTGTCTGAAGCGGTCATGCGATCCAGCATGCGGGGTCGGCGGGCGTCGCGGCGGCCGGGAGTGCGATCTGTGGAGAAGTTGCCTGGAAGGAGATGGAGCGGGGTGTTGTGAGCGAAGGGCGGCGCGGGGCGGGCGGCGGGACGGGCCCGCCCCACGGCGC
Source organism: Leucobacter sp. (assembly GCF_053528595.1). Classification (NCBI taxonomy): domain Bacteria; kingdom Bacillati; phylum Actinomycetota; class Actinomycetes; order Micrococcales; family Microbacteriaceae; genus Leucobacter; species Leucobacter sp. The sequence goes on from NZ_JAIVPF010000040.1 coordinate 30,933, forward strand.
TCAGCCGGCGAGCGGGGCCTGCGCCGCGTACTCCTCGGTCGCGCGCCGCGGCACCACGACCACGGGCACCGGAGAGTGCCGCATGATCTTCACGGCGTGGGAGCCCAACGAGATCCGCGCCAGCGGCCCGAGACTGCTCGATCCGACCAGCAGCACCTCGGCCTCCCCCCAGTCGATCGCCCGCAGCGCCTCGTGCCAGTCCGCGCCGGCGCCGACCACCACCGACACCGAGGCCGGCCGCTCCGCGAAGCGCGAGATGTCGCCGAGCAGCTCCTCGGTCTCCTCGCGGATCACCGACTCCCACTCGGCGATCACGGCGTCCTCCGCGTCGAGCCCCACGGCGGCGGAGGCGTACGCCCGCGGCCGCGCGTGGAACGACGCGATGCGGATCCCGCATCCCGCCTCGGCGGCCACGGCCGCGGCCCCCAGCACCAGGTCGCCCGAGGTCTCCGAGCCGCTGTAGGCCACGGTGATCCGCTCCAGGCGGGCCGAGGCCGGCACGGTGTACCCGCGCGGCGCCACGGCCACGGGCACGTGGGAGCCGTGCAGCAGCCCGGTCACCACCGAGCCGAGCGAGATCTCGCCGTCGGGGCCCTCGCCCTTCGCGCCCACCACGAGGCGCATCGCGTCGTGCGCCTCGCACAGCTCCAGCAGCCCGCGGCGCGCGCTCGACGCCCGGTGCACGAGGTACTCGGCCTCGAGGTCGTCGGGCACGATCCCGCGCGCTTCGTCGAGCACGGCCCGCGCCTCGGCGACCACGAACTCCTGGTACTCCCCGTCGACGGCGCCGTGCGAGCGATTCGGCGGCCACGCGGCCGAGTTGACCACGGCGACCACGAGGGGCCGGCCGTACGAGCGCGCGATCATCGCGCCGAGCTGCAGCGGCCCGCGCAGCTCGTGCCCCGGCGCGATGCCGACGACGATGCTCATCGGGAATCCCCGCGCTGCGAGGCACCGGGCTGGGAGGGATCGGATCCCGATCCCGAGCCGTCGACAGCGGAGTCCGCGAACTCGTCGCCCTCGGCCCCGTCCGGGGAGGCGCCGGCCAGGCGGTACTTGCCGGGGCCGACCAGCACGATCATGCCGGTCTTGATCTGCTCGCCGAGCACGGAGTTCTTGCGTCCGGTGAACCACCACCACACCAGCACGAGCACGGTCCAGCCGAGGAACACGAAGATGGTGATGGGGCGCAGGTCCTTGATGATCCAGAGGCAGCCGATGATCGAGAGGATCGGGACGACGGGATACAGCGGCACCCGGAACTTGCGTTCGAGATCGGGCTCGCGCCTGCGCAGCACCATGACCGCGATCGAGACCACGAGGAACGCCGCGAGGGTGCCGATCGAGGTCATCTCGGCGAGGAAGTTGATGGGCAGCACGCCCGCGAGGATCGACACCACGATGGAGACGATGACGGTGTTGGCCACCGGCGTCATCGTGCGGGGGTTGACCCGCTGGAAGATCTTGGGCGCCATGCCGTCGCGCGACATCGCGAAGAGGATGCGGGTCTGGCCGTAGAGCACCACGAGCGTGACGCTGAAGATCGAGATCACGGCGCCCGCGGCGACCACGGTGCCGGGCCAGGAGGCGCCCACGATGTTCTCGAGGATCGCCGAAAGCCCCGCCGACTGGCCCTCGAACTCCCCGGTGGCCTGCGCGCCCAGCGCGGTGAGGGCGACGAGCACGTACACGCCGGTGACGATCACGAGTGCCGAGACGAGCGCGATGGGCAGGTTGCGGCGCGGGTTCTTCGCCTCGTCGCCCGCGGTGGCGACGGCGTCGAGACCCACGAACGAGAAGAAGATGATGCCGGCGCCCGTCATCACGCCCGCGAAGCCGAAGGGCGCGAAGTCGGCGAAGTGATCCGTGTTCCAGCCGGTGATGCCGACGGCCACGAAGAAGAGCAGCACCGCGATCTTGATGAGCACCATGATCGTGTTGGCCACGACTGAGTGCGAGGTGCCGCGGATCAGGAGGAACATGCAGAGCATGATGAGGATGATGGCGGGCAGATTGACGATGCCGCCCTCCTCCGGCGCGTAGAGCAGCGCGTGCGGCAGTTCGACGCCGAAGAGGTTGTTGATGAGCTGGTTCACGTACTGCGACCAGCCGACCGCCACCGCGGCCGTCGAGACGCCGTACTCCAGCAGCAGACAGGCGGCGACGCCCATCGCGGGCAGTTCGCCGAGCGTGCTGTAGGCGTAGGAGTACGAGGATCCCGACACCGGGACGCTGCTCGCGAGCTCCGCGTAGCAGAGCACCGACAGGCCGGCGACGAGACCCGCGATCACGAACGACCAGATCACGGCGGGGCCGGCGATCGGCACGGCCTCGGAGAGGATGAAGAAGATGCCGGTGCCGATGGTGCCGCCGACGCCGATCATGGTGAGCTGGAAGAGGCCGATGCTGCGCTTCAGCTTGGTGCCGTGCTCACCCCCGTCGCGGGGTACCGGCTTCACCCGGAAGAGCTGCTGCGTGAGTGTGCTTGCCATCGGTGTTCGACTTCCTTGTCTCTGAGATCGTGGTTCTATGTTCTCATCTGCCGGGCGCGTGCCCGGGGTCCAGGGGCCGCGGGCCCGGAGCCGGCGGACCCGGGTCAGCCCGCGCGCACCACGCGGAACCGCGCGACGCCCGGGTCGATCGCGCCGCGCACGTAGCCCGTGGGCGACGCGGCGACCGCCTGCAGGAACGCGACGGTCTCGGCGGTGATCTCCTCGCCGGGGATCACGTTCGGGATGCCGGGCGGATAGGCGGCGAGCGTGTCGGCCGACACGCGCCCGACAGCCTCGGCCGCGGGCACCACCTCGGTGGCCGCGAAGAAGCCGTCGCGCGGCATCATGCGCAGCGCGCCGGGCGCGGGCAGGGCGGGGAAGGATCCCGCGGCGGCGTTCGCCTCGCGCTCGGCCTCCGCCGCCTCCGAGTCGACGGCCGCGGCCATCGCGCGGTGCACCAGCTCGAAGTCGGGCGTCTTGCCGGCGCCGATCACGGCGACGAGCGAGGTGGACGTCGACATCTCGAAGTGGATGCCGTCGACGTCGACGAGGCGCCGGCGCAGCCAGTGCCCGCTCACACCGGTGGAGGAGACGTCGATCGGCACGCGCAGCAGATCGGTGTCGACGACGTCGTCGAAGCGGCCGAAGTCGTCGCTCACCACGCGGAAGCGGGGATCCTCGCGCAGCATCTCGCGGAAGCGTCGCGCGCCGGCGACCGAGCGGCCGATCTGCTCCTCCCCCGTGGCGAGGGCGTGGCGGGCGATGTCGAGCGAGGCGCGCAGGATCGCGCTCGTCGAGGTCGACGCCGTCATCGTGAAGGCGCGCTCGATCAGGGGTTCGAGCCGGTCGGCGAAGGGACCGTGGCCGAGGTGCAGCATGGCCGACTGGGTGAGGGATCCCGCGAGCTTGTGCGTGCTCGAGATCACCAGGTCGGCGCCGAGCCGCGCGGGCGACTCGGGCAGCTCGGGATGGAAGCCGAAGTGCGGCCCCCAGGCGCCGTCCACGATGAGCGGGGCGCCGTGGGCGTGCGCGACCTCGGAGAGCCCGCGCACATCGGAGACCGAGCCGAAGTAGCTCGGGGAGATGATGTAGACGGCGGCGGCGGGGCGCCCCTCGCGCTCGGCGCGGGTCAGCGACTCGTCGAGCGCGGCGGGCGAGACGCCGTGCGCCATGCCGTGCCGCTCGTCGACCGACGGGAAGACGAAATCGGGGATGAGCCCCGCGGCCAGCACGCCGTCGCTGAAGCTCGAGTGCGCGCTGCGCTGCGAGACGATGTGCACGCCCAGGCCGCGGGCGGCGAGCGCGGCGGTGCGGTTGGCCTGAGAGGCGCCGTTGGTGAGGAACCAGCTGCGGCGAGCGCCCCACGCATCCGCCGCGAGCTCGAGCGCACGGTCGAGCGGCGAGTGCTCGCCGAGATCCACGTCGTCGATGAGCATCGGGATGTCGAGCTGCAGCGTGCGCTTCCCGAGGAAGTCGGCGAGGCGGCCGCTGAGGCCGCGATCGGTGCCGCCGTGGCCGGGCACCATGAGCTGCACCGGGCCGCGCGCCACGTAGCGGTCGAGGGCGTCGGCGTACGGGGTCTCGGCGTGCCGGCGCAGGAAGGCCTCGCGGTGGGCGCGCGCCTCCCCGGCGGCGCCTCCCGTGCGCTCCGGAGCCCTCGCCGGCGCTCCGGGCTCCCCCGTCGCGATGTCTCTCGTCACCAGGACGGCATCGATCCCGACGACGGCGTTCGTAGCTTCGGTCTGCAGCATCCCTCCATGCTGACGAGTCGAGGGCGCCGCGGGAATCCCCGAGATGTCTCAGAAGTCACATACCATGTATGTGACGCTGTGGATCCGGCCCGCGCCGGCCAGGAGACGGGATAGGTGACGGGATGATCGACCTCCGCCAGCTCCAGGCGCTGCGAGCGGTGCACCGAGAGGGGTCCGTCACCCGCGCGGCGCGTCTGCTCGGGTGGAGCCAGCCGACGGTCGACTACCACCTGCGCAACCTCGAACGGCTCGTCGGCGCCCCGGTGCTCCATCGCACCACGCGCGGCAGCACGCTCACCCCCGTCGGCCACCTGCTGCTCGAACGGGCGCAGGAGATCCTCACCCTCGCCGACCGCACGCTGCGCGACGCGCGCGACCTCACGCGGATGGGGCAGGTGCGCCTGCGCTTCGGGACCTTCCCCACGGCGGCGGCGAAGCTGCTCCCCTCGATCGTCTCGCAGGTGAACGACCTCGGCATCGACGTCGACGCCGTGCTCGAGGAGGTGAGTCCCCTCGTCGCGCACATCAACCAGCGCGAGCTCGACGCGGCCCTCGTCTACTCCATGCCGGGCTACGAGCTCCCGTTCCGCCCCGACATCGTGGCCACCGAGGTGCTGCGGGATCCGCTCATGCTCGCCCTGCCCGAGGACCACCCGCTCGCAGCGCGCTCCACCATCGATCTCGAGTCCCTCCTCGGCCTGCACGACGAGCGCTGGCTGCTCGCCACCTCGCGCAACGACCCCATGGACGAGATCGTCGTCGGCGCCTTCGCCCGGGCCGGGCACACCCTCGACGTGACGATCCGCACCGACGACTTCCAGGTGATGCTCGGCATCGTCGCCGCGCACATGGCAATCAGCTTCATGCCGAAGCTCGCGAGCGGGCCGGTGCACCCGGGCGTCGCGCTGCGCCCGATCGAGGATCCGGCGTTCGTCCGCTCGGTGCTGCTGGTCGCGCCGGCAGACGGGCCCGGACGGCGGCCCTCGACCGCCGTGCGACAGCTGGCGGCCGTGATCGAGCACGCCGTCGACGCGCTCGAGTGATCCCGCGGCGGCATCGCCGAGGCGCGCGCCGTCCGGACACTCACCCCGCGGCGCCCTCCTCGCGCACCGGATCCGCGCCGCGGCCGTCGAGGGCATCGATGTAGCGCAGCACGATGCCCTCGCGCAGCGCCCACGGCGAGATCGTGAGCGTGTCGACCTCGAACACCTTCATCGCGGTGCGCAGCACCACAGCGCCCGCCATGATCTGGTAGCCGCGCTCCGGGGTGATGCCCGGCAGGTACTCGCGCACCGATCCCGGCATGTCGCGCAGCGTCGGCTCCCACTCGCGCAGGCCCACGTAGTGCAGCTGCGCCAGGTCCCCCGTCACCGGATCGGCGGGTCCGCCGACGAGCCGCGCGAGCGAGCGGATCGTCTTCGAGGTGCCCACCACGCGCTTGGGCCGGGGCCGATCGGCGAAGATCTCGTCGCGCACCCGGGTGAACTCGGCGCGCGCGTGCGCGCGCAGGAGGGACACCGCCTCGCGGGTGGGCGGGTCCTCGGGCAGATAGTTGATGGTGGTGCGCCCGGCGCCGAGCGGCAGGGACACCTGCACGTCGGGGTACTCGTCGGCGCCCTGGGCGATTTCGAACGAACCGCCGCCGATGTCGAAGAGCAGGATCTCACCCGCCGACCAGCCGAGCCAGCGGCGCACCGCGAGCATCGTGATCCGCGCCTCGTCCTCGCCCGAGAGCACCCGCAGCGTCACCCCGGTCTCGCGGGTGATGCGCGCGAGCACCTCCTCGCCGTTCGCAGCCTCGCGGATCGCGCTCGTGGCGGTGGCGATCATGTCGTCCACGCCGATCTCGCGCACCGTCTCCGCCGACTCGCGGATCGCCTCGACGATGCGCTGCACGCCCTCCTCCACGATGGCGCCGTCGGCATCGAGGTAGCGCATCAGCCGCAGCACCGAGCGCTGCGAGTGGTACGGCACGGGGCTCGCCCCGGGGTGGGCGTCGACCACCAGCAGATGGACGGTGTTGGATCCGACGTCGATCACTCCGAGGCGCATGGGGAGATTCTAGCCGGGCGGCGTCTCCCTGCGCGGTCGCGGCGCGAGCCCTCGCTCAGTACCCGGCGACGGGGCCGGGGTCCGCGGCGGGCGCCTCCCAGCCCTCGAGGATCGCCGCGGTGCCCGACACCCCGAAGCGCGTCGCGCCGGCCGCCCGCAGCTCGCGCACCGCGGCCGCGGTGCGGATCCCGCCCGACGCCTTCACGCCCAGCCGTCCGCCGACCGTCTGGGCCATGAGGCGCACCGCGTGCACGCTCGCGCCGCCCGCGGGATCGAAGCCCGTCGAGGTCTTCACGAAATCGGCTCCAGCCGCCTCGGCCGCCCGGCACGCCTCCACGATCCGCTCGTCGCTCAGCGCGGCCGACTCGATGATCACCTTGAGCACGCGGCCCGGGCAGGCCGCCCGCACGGCGCGGATCTCGGCCTCGACGCCGGCCCGGTCTCCGGCGCGCACGAGCCCGCGATCCAGCACCATGTCGATCTCGTGCGCCCCGTCGGCGACGGCCCGCGCCGCCTCCGCTGCCTTGACCTCGGCGCGGTGCGAGCCGCTCGGGAAGCCCACCACCGTCACCGCCTCGAGCCCGCCGAGCGCGTGCGCCGCCACCGGCAGCAGCGACGGGCTGACGCACACCCGCGCGACGCCCAGCGCCTGCGCGTCGGCGAGGAACGCCTCCAACTCGGCGCGCGTCGTGCCGGGCGCGAGCAGCGTGTGATCGGCGATGGACAGGAACTGCGACGGCGAGAGCGGGGAGTCGAGGGTCATGCGGTCCAGGCTAGCCACTTCCCAGGCCGGGCGCGGAAGGCGGGGGGGACGGACGCGCCTCGCTCAACCGGCGGCGGGGGCTCCCTCGCTCAGCGGGACGACGTAGGAGTCGACCCGCGCGATCAGCTCGCCCCGGAACGCGAACAGATCGCAGTAGGCGAAGCGGAAGGATCCGTGCTCGCGGTGGTGACCGCGCCCGGTCCCCGCGATCACGACCGTGTCGCCGGCCTCGACGACCCGTTCGACCTCGAGCTCGGGGCTTCCCTCGAACGCGGGGTTCTCGATCTCGCTGTCGAATTCGGCCTTCCCCCGCGTGGTGCGCACGCCGTGGATGCACCAGACGACGTCATCCGCCAGGCAGGCGAGCACGGCATCGTGATCACTGCGCCGGAACCCGTCCATGTAACGGTGCACGGTCTGCTCTCGATCGCTCATCGGGTCCTCCTCGAGGGTCGGGGGTCCCCCGTTGCGGGGCTGGGATCCCCCGTTGCGGGCCAGTCTAGGCCGCGCGTCCCGTCCGGGCCCAGCACCGCGACGACGCCCTCACGGCGTGCGGCGGCGCAGCGTGCCCGAGGCCAGCACCAGCGCCACCACCACGAACGCGCCGACCACGAGCAGCGGGCCCGCCACGTCCCACGTCTCTCCTCCGCCCGTCACCGCCTCCATGGCGTCGATCGCGTGGCTCAGCGGCAGCCAGTCCGAGATCGCGGTGAGCACATCCGGCATCTGGTCGCGTGGCATGAAGAGGCCGCCGAGGATGATCTGCGGGAAGACGAGCACGGGCATCCACTGCACGGCCTGGAACTCGGTCTGCGCGAAGGCGCTCGTCAGCAGGCCGAGGGCCGTCCCCAGGAGCGCGTCGATGATCGCGACGAGCGCCAGCTGCCACACGGGCCCGCTGACCTCGAGCCCGCACACGAGCACCGCGAAGCCCACCGTGACGACGGCCTGCACGAGCGCGAGCACCCCGAAGGCCAGGGCGTAGCCGAGGATGAACTGCCACTTGCCGAGCGGGGTCGTCATGAGCCGTTCGAGGGTGCCGGATCGGCGCTCGCGCAGCGTCGTGATCGAGGTGATCAGAAACATCACGATGAACGGGAAGAGGGCGAGGATCGCGCCGCCGAAGCGGTCGAACACCCCCTCCTGCTCGCTGAACAGCCAGGCGAAGAGCCCGACCAGCAGGCTGGGGGCGACGAGCAGCAGCATGACGGAGCGCGGATCGTGGCGCAGCTGGGTCAGCACGCGTCCCGCGGTGGCGAGTGTCGGCGAGGCGCTCATCGCTCCGCCTCCGTCGTATCGGCAGCGGCCCGTGTGGGACCGGCGGCCCTGCCGCCGGTCCCGGCATCGCCGCTCCCGGCCCGCGGAGACGCGCCGGCTCTCCCGGGCGCGATGAGCGCGAGGAACGCGGCCTCGGGATCCCGCTCGCCCGTGTCGGCGAGCAGCTGGGCGGGCGTCGTGTCGGCGATGATCCGCCCCTCCCGCATGAGCAGCAGGCGGTCGCAGTGCAGCGCCTCGTCCATCACGTGGCTCGAGACGAGCATCGTGATCCCGCGCTGCGCGAGCCCCGCGAAGAGCTCCCACAGCTCGGCGCGGATCACCGGGTCGAGGCCGACGGTCGGCTCGTCGAGCACGAGCAGCTGCGGATCCCCGACGAGCGCCACGGCCAGCGAGACGCGCGTGACCTGACCGCCGCTCAGCGAGCCGACCAGCTGATTCGCCTGCGCGCGCAGCCCCACGCGCTCGATCAGGCGATCCGCGGTGTCGCGGCTCGCACCGACGAGTGCCCCGAAGTAGCGCACGTTCTGGCGCACGGTGAGGTCGCCGTAGACGGCCGCGCCCTGCGTGCCGTAGGCCACGACGCGGCGGAGCCGCCGTGATCCGGCCGCCTCGCCGAACACCCGCACCGTGCCCGAGCGGATCTTCTGCGCACCCACGATCGCCCGCATGAGCGTGGTCTTGCCGCACCCGGAGGGTCCGAGCAGACCGACGATCGCACCGCGCGGGATCACGACGTCGAGACCCTCGAACACCGCCGTGCGGCTCCGGCGCACGTGCAGCTCCCGGATCTCGACCGCTGGATCCGGAGCGGGGCCGGGATCCCGGCCGGCACCGGGATCCGCGCCGGCACCGGCGCCGGGATCCGCCCCTCCCCGGCCCGCGACCGGCTCAGCCGCGTGCGCGCCGCTCGATTTATTCATCATGTAATGAATTTAGGTCGCGCTGGGGCCCTCGTCAACCCCGAGGCCCGTGCTCGGCACCGCACGGACTCGCGCTCGCAGGGAGATGCCCGGGATCCCGAGATCCGGCGCACCTGGTCGGGCGCAGCTCAGTCGAAGAGGTACCGCTGCACGGTGGGGCCGATGCGCACCACCAGCTCGTCGATGGGGGCGTCGGCCAGCACCCCCAGCCGCAGTACGTAGCGCGTCATCAGCAGGCCGCCGATCTGGGAGGCGACGAGCGACGCGCGCAGCTCGCCGTCGGGGACGTCGAGCTGCGCGGCGACCCGGGAGAGCAGCTCGCGCGAGAGGAACCCCACGAGCACCGGCGCGCCGAGCTTGCCGCCGACGGCCGCGCGCAGCAGCATCACCCCGCGACGGCGCACCTCCTCCCGCTCGAAGGATTCGAGCACGAACCGCACCACGCGCTCGCCGACCTCGTCGCGGGGCCCCGCGAGAATGGCGGGCACCGCGACGTCCGGGCGCAGCGGCACCCCCGCCGCCTCCGCGAAGAGGTCGGCCTTGGTGCCGAAATAGTGGTGCACGAGCGCCGAGTCGACCCCCGCCCGCTCGGCGATCGAGCGGATCGTGGCGCCCTCGTATCCCCGTGCCCCGAACTCGTCAACGGCGGCGGCGATGATCCGCTTGCGCGAGTCGGTTCCGCCCTTCGGCCGCCCGCGCCCTCTCGACGTGGCCATGCCGCCCACTCTACCGAGGGTCAGCCCGCGCCGCCCGCCGCCCCCGGACCCGCGCCGCCCACCCGGCCGGGATCGTCGGCCGGCTTCGCGATCGCCTCGCGCTTCGTCTTCGCCCAGCTCGTGCGGCGCAGCAGCTGGCGCAGCAGCGCGCGGTACACGACCGGGTAGATGAGCCACGAGTAGATCAGGTAGAGATGGGCGAGGAGCAGATTGAGCACGAAGTCCTTGAGACCGCGCTGGGGTCTCGCGAAGAGCACCCCCGCGATCCCGGGGCCCGCCGAGAACAGGTAGAACAGCACGAGGATCAGCAGCGACCACTCCGGCTGCACCAGCCCCATGGCCAGGAACACGATGCTCAGCACCACCGACAGCCCGACCCAGGCCTGCACGAAGGGGGTGAGCAGGTACCAGAACTGGTCGCAGCGCGCCGCGAAGCCGAGGCGGCGGTTGCCCACGCTCGCCGGGATCAGGTCGAGCACCTGCCACGCGCCCTGGCCCCAGCGGGTGCGCTGGCGGTACAGCGCCCACAGCGAGTTGAGCCCCTGCTGGTGGATGCTGACCGCACTCGTCTGCGCACCGCGCCAGCCCTCGTGGATGAGCCGCAGGCCGATGTCCTGGTCCTCGGTCAGCCGGCCCGCCTTCCACGGCCCCCTGCGCCCCGCGTCGTCGGTGATGGCGACGCTGTCGAGCGCCGCCAGGCGGTTGAACTGGCCGTTGCCGCCCATGTTGGCGGTGCCCCAGGCCATGCGGCCCAGCTGGAAGATCGAGCCGAACACGCCGAACTCGAGATCCTGCGCCCAGGTGAGGAATCCGTGGCGATTGTAGATGCGCACGAGCGACTGCACGCCGCCCACCCGCGCGTCGGCGAACTGCGGCGACACGCGCCAGGCCTCCCGGTCGAGGCGGCCGTCGGCGTCCACGATCGCCACGATCACGCGCTGCGGATCCCACCCCGCGTAGGGGCCGGCGCCCAGCACATCGCGGTGCAGGTGCCGCCAGGCGTCGTTGAGCGCCTCCGACTTCCCCTGCCGCGCGTTCGGCGCCACGCGCGTGAGCACCGTCAGCTCGGGCGCGTCGAGGCCGGCGAGGATCTCGCCCGTGCGATCGTCCGAGCCGTCGTCGATCACGAGGATCGACTTGTGGGTCACCTCGACCTCCAGCAGCCGGCCCACGGAATCGGCGATCGTCACCTCCTCGTTGAGCGCCGGGACCATGAACACCCAGAGGAATCGGTCCTCCCCGGACCGCTCGCGTGTGCCCGGGCCCTCCCGGCGCTCGCGGCGGCGCACCGCGGCGGCGCGCGAGATCAGCACGGTCAGCGAGAGGAAGGTGCACAGGATGAGCACGAGCGCGACCCAGAAGATCGGGATCGCCCACGCGGGGGTGCCGTCGTACATGTGGAAGAGATAGGCGAACACCTCCTCCAGCCATCGCAGGAACGGGAGCTGCGCCTGAGCCGGCTCAGCCATGCCGCTGCGCCGCGAGGGAGACGAGATCGAAGTCGGGGAGGCCCTCGGTCTCGAACTCGAAGGCCGCGGCCGAAGCCGATTCCTGGGACTGCGCCGGAGCCGCCGCGAGCGCCGCCGCGCGGGAGGCGCCCCCGGCCGGGTCGTCCTCGAGATCCAGGCCCAGACGGCGCCGCACGGCGTCGCGCAGGCCGTCGCTCGCCAGGTCGGAGGGCGCCGGCCCGTCGCGGAGGATGTTGTCGAGCGCCCGCACGATCCGCTCCGAGGCGTAGCCGTCGCCGTACGGATTGCGCTTCGCCGCGCGTCGCGCGTGTTCGGCGTCGTCGTCGAGCAGCAGCGACGCCTCGGTCACGATGCGCTCGGGATCGGTGCCGACGAGCACGAGGGTGCCCGCGTGCACGCCCTCCTCGCGCTCCGTGGTCTCGCGGGCGACGAGCACCGGGGTGCCCAGTGCGGGCGCCTCCTCCTGCACGCCGCCGGAGTCGGTGATGATCACCCGGGCGGCCCCCATCAGGCGGGCGAAGTCGGCGTAGTCCCGCGGCTCGACGAGCAGTGCGTTCGGGCGGTCCGACAGCGCGTCGAACAGCGGCTGCCGGGCGACGGGGTTCGGGTGCACCGGCACCACGAAACTGGTCTCCGGGTACCGCTCGCTGAGACGGCGCACGGCGGAGGCGATCCGCTCGAGCCCCGCTCCCCAGTTCTCGCGGCGGTGCGCCGTGACGAGCACGATGCGGGCGTCCGGGTCGGTCTCGAGCGCCTCGAGGCCCGGTCCGTAGCCGCCCTGCTGATCCGACGCCCACCGCAGCATGTCGATCGAGGTATTGCCCGTGACGAGCACGCGGTCGTAGTCGACGCCCTCGCGCACGAGGTTCATCTTGTTCGTGGTGGTCGGGGCGAGGTGCAGCGCCGCGATGCGCGAGATGAGCTGGCGGTTGCCCTCCTCCGGGAACGGGGCGAGCAGGTTCGAGGTGCGCAGCCCCGCCTCCACGTGCACCACGGGGATGCGGAGGTTGAAGGACGCGAGCGCCGCCGCCGCCGCCGAACTGGTGTCGCCGTGCACCAGGCAGGCGACCGCCCCGCCGACCTCGCGGCGCCCGTCGGCGCGGTACTCCTCGGGCACCGTCTGGCTCGACCAGATGCGGTCGATGCCCACCATCACACTCGCGAACATCTCGGTGAGCGAGGGGCGCACGCCGTCGCGCGGTTCGGAGACGCGCAGGTTCGCGTCCACGCGCATGCCTGCCTGATGGATCAGATCGTCGACGAGGTCGGTGTGCTGCCCCGTCGCGATGACGACGGGTCGGAAGGTCCCCGATTCCTGCAGCGCGCGGATCACGGGGATCATCTTGATCGCTTCCGGTCTCGTCCCGATCACGACCAGCACGCGCGTGCGCTCAGCGTATGGAATCACGCCGATCCCCTCTCCCCTGTTTCCCCTTGGATACCTCGATCCTACGCGGAGCCGCGCCGGTTGAGCGGAGTCCTGGGCGGGGCGGAGGTCTGGCGGAGGGCATCGAGGCGCCGACGCGCACCGGATCGGAGCATGCGGCCGCCGGCCCGCCGCCCGCAGCGAGGCGAGCGGCCCGCGCCGTCGAGCGCTACGGGGCGAGCGGTCCGACCCGTTCCACGCGCACGACGGGCTCCCCCTCCGCCTCCGACGCGGCGAGGTCGACGACGCCCTCGATCCCCCAGTCGCGATCGCCCTCGGGGTCGAGCAGCACCTGCCGGAAGCGCCACACCCCGGCACCCGTCGCCTCCGCTCCCCGGTCGAGCTCGAGCAGCCCCGGGGCGCGCGCGTCGGCGTCGATGCGGATCTCGTCGTATTCCGTGTAGTAGCCGGCGAGGGCCTCACGCCACCGCTGCTCGCCGAAGCCCTGCGATCCCACGCCCCCGAGCGCCGCCGCGTGGGCGCTGTCGAGCTCCGCCAGTTCGTCGTAGCGCTCGAACGCCGCCGCCTGCACCCGCCGGAAGAGGGCGTTGCGCAGCATGACCAGGAAGGCCCGCTGGTTGGCGAGCACGGAGCGGGTGGGCGGCGCGACGGAGTCGCCATCGGCGTCGAGTCCGAGCAGTTCCCGGGCCCTGCGGTGAGCCTCGGGATCCGGATTGGCGAGCTCCTCCCACTCGTCGATGAGACTCGAGTCGACCTGCCGCACGAGCTCTCCGAGCCACTCGATGAGCTCCTCGAGCTCGGGGCTCTTGGCCTGTTCGGGAACGGTGCGCTCGACCGCGCGGAACGCGTCGCTGAGGTAGCGCAGCACGGTGCCCTCGGCACGTCCCAGCTGGTAGAAGGAGACGAGGTCGCGGAAGCCGAAGGCGCGCTCCACCATGTCGCGCACCACCGACTTGGGGCGCAGCTCGAAGTCGCGCGCCCAGGGCACGTGTTTCGTGTACTCGTGGAACGCCTCGTCGAGCAGCGGTTTCAGCGGCTGCGGGTGGGTCACCTCCTCGAGCAGCTCCATGCGCTCGTCGTACTCGATGCCCTCCGCCTTCATGGCGGCGACGGCCTCGCCCCGGGCGCGGTGCTCCTGGGCGCGCAGGATCGCACGCGGGTCCTCGAGCGTCGCCTCGATGATGGAGATCACGTCGAGCGGGTAGTCGTCCGATCCGGGATCGAGCAGTTCGATGGCCGCGAGCGCGAAGGGCGAGAGCGGCTGGTTGAGCGCGAAGTTGGCCTGCAGCTCGACCGTGAGACGCAGGAGGCGGTGGCCCCGCGCGTCCTCGTGCACCTCGACGATGCCGCCGCTGCGCAGCGTCCGGAAGATGCCGATCGCGGTGCGGGCGTGGGCGTACTGCACGGCGCGCGACTCGTGGCTGTCGAACACGAGCGTGCGCATGGTGGCGAGCGCCTCGCCCTCGTGCTCCTCGCCCCGGCCGATCACCCCGAGCACCATCGCGTGGGTCACGCGCATGCGGCTGACGAGCGGTTCCGGCTGCGAGGCCACGAGCTTCTCGAGGGTCTGCTCGCTCCAGGCGACGAAACCCTGGGGCGGCGCCTTCTTCTTCACGGGCTTCGACTTGCCGCCCTTGCCGGTCGCGGCCTTCGCCGCGGCCTTCGCGACCGCCTTCGCGTTCTCGATCTCGTGCTCGGGGGCCAGCGCGATCACGTCGCCCTCGGTGTCGAAGCCCGCACGGCCGGCGCGACCGGCGATCTGGTGGAACTCGCGCGCCGAGAGGCGGCGCATCCTCTCGCCGTCGAACTTCGTGAGCGCGGTGATGACGACGGTGCGGATGGGCACGTTGATGCCGACGCCGAGGGTGTCGGTGCCGCAGATGACGCGCAGCAGACCGCGCTGCGCGAGCTGCTCGACGAGGCGCCGGTAGCGCGGGAGCATGCCGGCGTGGTGCACGCCGATGCCCGCGCGCACGAGCCGCGAGAGTGTGGTGCCGAAGCCTGTGGAGAAGCGGAAGCCGCCGATGGCGTCGGCGATCTCGTCCCGGCCCGCGCGGTCCACGATGCGGATGCTCGCGAGCGCCTGCGCCTGCTCGACGGCGTGGGACTGGTTGAAGTGCACGAGATAGGCCGGGGTCTCGCGATCCTCGATCAGCCGTTCGACGACCTCGTGCACGGGGGCCGCCTCGTAGCCGAAGCTGAGCGGCACCGGTCGCTCGACGCCCGTCACGAGCGCGGTGTCGCGGCCGGTGCGGCGGGTGAGGTCGGCCGCGAGCTCGGCGACGTCGCCGAGCGTGGCCGACATCAGCAGGAACTGGGCGTCGTGCATGAGCAGCAGCGGCACCTGCCAGGCCCAGCCCCGCTCGGGCTCGGCGTAGAAGTGGAACTCGTCCATCACCACCTGGGTGATGCCGCCGGCCGCGCGGTCGCGGATGGCGAGGTTCGCGAGGATCTCGGCGGTGCAGCAGAGGATCGGCGCCTCGGAGTTGATGGAGGTGTCACCGGTGACCATGCCCACGTTCTCGGCGCCGAACACCTCGACCAGGTCGAAGAACTTCTCGCTCACGAGCGCCTTGATGGGAGCGGTGTAGACCGTGCGGCGCCCCTCGGCGAGCGCGATGAAGTGGGCGCCCATCGCCACGAGCGATTTGCCGGTGCCGGTGGGGGTCGCGAGGATCACGTTGCTGCCGAGCGCGATGCCGAGGATCGCCTCCTCCTGGGCGGGGTAGAGCCGCAGCGCGCGCTCCTCCCACGCCCACTCCTCGAAGGCGGCGAAGGCCTCGTCGGCCTCGGCGAAGGAGCCGGCGTCGAGGATCGATCCCAGGTTCATGCGTGCGCGTTCCGTCCCGTTCACTCGCCGGCGGTCGTGCCGGCGCCGCTCTCGAGCTCGGCGAACCTCGCCTGCATCGTCGGGTTGCCCCGGGTGAGCCTCTTGATCGTAACGCCCTGCGCCTTGTCGTTCGCGAGGCGCAGGTTGTTCTCGGACTTCAGCAGGTTGTCCTTCACCTTCTGCATCTCGGCGATCGAGGTGTCGATCCGCTTGATCGCCTCCTGGAACTGCCGCGAGGCGAGGTCGTAGTTGCGCCCGAAGGCGTCCTTGAAGGCGTCGAGATGCTCCTCGAAGTGCGTGATATCGATGTTCTGGGCGCGCACCTGCTCGAGCTCGGTCTTGTACTGCAGCGCGTTCAGCGCGGCGTTGCGCAGCAGCGTGATGAGCGGGATGAAGAACTGCGGGCGCACCACGTACATCTTCGGATACCGGTGCGAGACGTCGACGATGCCGCTGTTGTAGAGCTCGCTCTCGGGCTCGAGCAGCGACACGAGTACCGCGTACTCGCACCCCTTCTCGCGCCGATCCTTGTCGAGCTCCCTGAGGAAGTCCTCGTTGCGGTGCTTCGTCGCCGTGCCGTCGGCCTCGTTCTTCATCTCGAACATGATCGAGACGATCTCGACGCCCGCGGGATCGCGGTCGCGGAAGATGTAGTCGCCCTTGCTGCCCGTCCGCGCGTCGTTGTCCTTCTCGAAGTACGCGTTCGGGAAGGCCATCGCGCGCACCTGGTTGAAGGTGTGCTCGCAGTGCAGCTCGAGGGTCTCGCCGATCATCTTCGTGGAGAGGCGCGCCTTCATGTCGCGGAGCCGCTCGATCTGCTCCTCGCGATCCCGCAGCTGCACCTCGTAGCGCTCCCGCATCGAGCGCTCGGCCAGCTGCTTCTCCAGCGCCGCCCGCTCGAGCCCGCTCTTCAGCTCGTCCCGCTCCCGCTCGACCGCCCCGACGGCCTCGGAGAGGGCGAGCTCCTGCGAGAGCTCGACGGCCTCGAGCTTCGCCCGCAGCTCCTGGATCTGCGAGTCCTTCGTCGCGGCCGCCCGCTGCAGCTCGGCCACCAGTTTCGCCTCGGCCAGCTCCACCGCCGCCCGCGTCTCCTGCTTCGCCTGCTCGAGCTCGCTCGCGAGCGCGTCGCGCTCCTTCTCGACCGCGCCGAGCGCCTCCGCCACCGCGAGCCGCCGGCCCGTCTCCTCCGCCTCGAGCCTCGCCCGCAGGCCCTGGATCTCGGTGTCCTTCGCGGCGGCCGCCCGCTGCAGCTCGGTCGCCGCCTCGGCCCTCGCCAGCTCGAGCGCGCTCAGCTTCTCGCGCTCGGCTGTCTCGAGACGCTCGTGCAGCTGCTGCTCGAACTCGGCGTCGCGGACCTGCTTGAGGATATCGGCGTAGCCGGCCTCGTCGACGGTGAACGCCCGTCCGCAGTGCGGGCACTTGATCTCGTGCATCGGCTCCTCCTTCGGGTCTCGCGTTCGGTGGGACCCTTCAACCCTGGCACAGACCTCCGACATTCGCGGAGCCGGCGGCCGCCGCTGGGGAACCCGCGGAACGGGTGGAACCCCTACCCCACCACCTCGAACTCGCGCATGCGCTTGCGGTCGGCCTTCGCCGTCGAGTGCTGCAGCTCGAGCAGCTCGGCGTAGATCCCGCCCGACGCGGCGAGCTCCGCCGGGGTGCCGACCTCGTCGATGCGGCCCTCGCGCAGCGTGACGATGCGGTCCACCTCGGCGATCGTGGAGAGGCGGTGCGCGATGATCAGGCTCGTGCGCCCCCGCATCAGGTCCTCGAGACCGGTCTGCACCAGGCGCTCCGACTTGGTGTCGAGGGCCGAGGTCGCCTCGTCGAGCACCAGGATCGGCGCGTCCTTCAGCATCGCCCGCGCCACCGCGATCCGCTGCTTCTGCCCGCCCGAGAGCTTCACGCCGCGCTCGCCGATCAGCGTGTCGTAGCCGTTCGGGAAGCGGCTCACGAACGTGTCGACGGCCGCCCGCCGCGCCACCGCCTCGATCTCCTCGCGCGTCGCCTCCGGCCGCCCGTAGGCGATGTTCTCGGCGATCGTGCCCGAGAACAGGTTCGGCTCCTGGAACACGACGCCGACGCTGCGGCGCAGCTCGTCCAGGTCCTCGCCCGCGCCGGCCACCTCGATGCGGCCCGAGCGCACCCCGTACAGCCCCATCAGCAGGTTCGTGATCGTGGTCTTGCCGCCGCCCGACTCGCCGACGAACGCGATCCGCTCCCCCGGCGCCACGTCGAAGGAGATGCCCGAGAGCACGTCGTCGTCATCGTCGTAGCCGAAGCGCACGTCGCGGAACGACACGGCCGGGCGATCCGGATCGCCCTCGGCCTCGGGCTTGAAGCAGGCCCGCGGCTCGCGGGGCCGTTCCCCGCCGCCGTCGACCCGCATCGGGTCGAGATCCATGACCTCGAAGTACGACTTCGATCCCGCGATCGCGCGCTGCGCGGTGTCGACCACCCAGCTGAGGCTCATGACCGGCTGCCTCGCCATCGCCATGAGCTGGATCAGCATCACCATCTCGCCCGGCGTGAAGTGCCCGCCGACCGTGCGCACGAAGATGATCGCGTACAGCACGAAGAAGATGGCATGCAGCACGCCCTGACGCAGCGCGTCCATCGTGTGCCAGTGGCGCGACTGCTGCGCGGTGAGGTGCTCGGTGCTCGAGAAGCGGCGGCTGAACGCGTCGAGCTCGCTGCGCTCGCGCACGAACGACTTGACCACGCGCATCTGCCCCACGACCTCGGCGAAGCGTCCCGAGGCGACGTCGACGTGCTCGTTCTTCTCCCCCTCCAGGCGCTGCCATCTGCGGCTCGTGAGCGCGGTCAGCCACAGGTAGACGGGGTAGGCGATGATCAGCAGCACCGCGAGCGGCCAGTAGTACCAGGCGCTGATGACCAGCACCGAGATGGTCGTGAGCAGCAGCGTCACGAACATGTTGGAGAACGTCTTCATGAAGTTCGTGATCTCGGAGATCGAGCGGTTCAGGCGCGCCACGATGGTGCCCGTGAGCTCGTTGTCGTAGTAGCGCTGCGGCAGCGCGAGCAGCTGCTCGAAGTATCGCGTCGAGAGGATCGTGCGCATCTTCGCGCTCATCACGTCGCCCCAGTAGCCGCCCACGTTGCCGATGCCCGCCTCGACCAGGCTCACCGCCAGCAGCGCGATCGCCAGGAGCACGACGAGGCGGATCGCCTCACCGGCGACATCCGCCAGCGCCTCCTCGCCGCCGGAGGTCGAGGAGCCCACCGCGCTCACGATCACGTCGGTGGCGCGGCCCGTGATGAAGGGCACGGCGAGGCCCGCGGCGGTCACCACCGCGGCGGCGATCATGATGCCGATGTAGTAGGGGGTGAGGGATCGGGTGAACCTCAGGATGCGCAGGAGCGGGGTCAATGCGGAGTGCCTCCAGTGCGGTCGTGCCGGGTGGGCCGACGGGTGCGGTCGACGGGGTGCCGTCACGGGGTGCAACGTTCTGCGCCGCGGATTCTTCCCCGGTGCCGGGAGGAGTAGACTCGCCAGCCATGGCCGACCCGCACCTCTTCCGCCCGATCCGCCTCCGAGACCTCGAGCTGCGCAACCGGCTGTGGGTGGCGCCCATGTGCCAGTACTCGGTGCCCGAGGAGGACGGGATCCCGCGCGACTGGCACGTGCAGCATCTCGGCGGCCTCGCCCGCGGCGGCGCGGGCCTGGTGATGGCCGAGGCGACGGCGGTCGCGCCGGAGGGGCGCATCTCGCCTCGCGATCTCGGACTGTGGAACGCGGACCAGACCGCCGCGTTCGCGCGCCTCGCAGGCATCGTGCACGCGCACGGCGCCCGCTTCGGCGTGCAGCTGGCCCACGCCGGCCGCAAGGCGTCCACCCACCCGTGGCTGCCGGGATTCCCCGAGGGATCGGTGCCGCTCGGCGCGGGCGGCTGGGAGACCGTCGCGCCCTCGGCGATCCCGTTCGGAGATCTGGCGACGCCGCGGGCGCTCGACGCGGCGGGCATCGAGCGGGTGCTCCGGGACTTCGCGGAGGCCGCCGACCGCGCCGTGGAGGCCGGGATCGACGTCGTCGAGGTGCACGCCGCCCACGGGTACCTCATCCACGAGTTCCTCTCGCCGCTCTCCAACCGGCGCGACGACGGCTACGGCGGGGATCTCGCGGGCCGCGCCCGCCTGCTGCGGGAGGTCGTGCGCGCGATCCGGGATCGGCACCCGGCGCTGCCGATCGTGGTGCGCGTCTCGGCCACGGAGTGGGTGGGCGCCGGACCCGACGGGAGCGGCGCCCCGGCGGCACGGCCGGGGGCGCTCGCGACCGCGGGCGGCTTCCACGTCGAGGAGGCCGCGACGGTGGCGGAGTGGCTCGCCGAGGACGGCGCGGACCTCGTCGACGCGTCCTCCGGCGGCAACACGACCGACGCGAGCATCCCCGTCGGACCGTCGTACCAGGTGCCGCTCGCCGAGCGGCTGCGCCGCGGCCCGCTGCCGGTGAGCGCCGTCGGGCTCATCACCTCGGCGGCGCAGGCGGAGGGGATCCTCGCCTCCGGCCAGGCCGACGTCGTCTCGCTGGGGCGTCCCCTGCTCGCCGATCCGCACCTGCCCGTCCGCTGGGCCCACGAGCTGCGGGCGCCCTCCGCCGTGGAGCTCGTGCCGCCGCAGTACCGGCGCGCGCGGTTCTGAGGCCGTCGCGACGACGGAGGTCGTCGCGGAGGACCGGTGCGGGCGACGGCCGCCCGCCGCCCGCACCGGCGCCGCTCACAGCAGGTTGGGCTCGCCCGGATCCGCGATCTCGGCGGGGAAGCCGTACTTCTCGGCGAGCTCGGCGATGAACCCCTCTTCCCGGAGCGCGGCGATGTTCGCGTCGATCGCCTCGCCGAGCCCGTCGTTCTCCAGATTCACCGGGAAGTTGGTCTGCCCGACGTTGACCGTGGCCGACAGCCGCGGATCCGGCTCGATCGGCTGCACCGTCGCCCCCTCGACGGGGTAGAGCCCCAGCAGCGTGACCGCGGCGCCGAGACCGAGCACGGCCCCGTCGATCCGGCCCGACTGGAAGTCGGCGAACTCGGCGTCGTTCGTCGAGTACAGCTTGAGCCGGCTGCCGAGCAGCGCCTGCAGCTCCTCGATGCCGACGAGCGCCTGCCCCGCGCCCACGGCGTCGAGCTCCGCGATCTCGTCGACCGTGCTGATGCCCGTCGTCGACACGATCGAGAGCGGGGAGGTGACGACGGGGGCGCTGAGGCGGACGACCTCCGCGCGCTCGGCGGTGCGGTACCAGCTGCCGAGGGTCGTGTCGGCGCGGCCGGTCTGCACGGAGGTGATCATCGCCGAGGAGTCCCCGGGGACCAGTTTCACGTCGAGGCACTCCATCTCGGCGATGCGGTTGATGATCTCGCCCTCGATCCCGACGAACTCGCCGTCCTCCATGTACGCGAACGGCGGGTAGTCGTAGTGGGCGACGGTGAGCACGCCCGGCGTGATCGTCTCGAGGCCCTCGTGCACCGGCGTGCAGTTCTCGCTCGCCGCGTTCGAGGGCTCGGACGAGGCGCTGCAGCCCGACAGCAGCAGCGCGGCGACCGCGCTGAGCGCGGCGGCCTGGATCAGTCGGTTCTTCATTGATGCCTCCTGGGTTCGGTGTGGTGGGTGGTGGGTGATGCGTCGGTGGGTGATGCGATGGGTCGGGCGGGAACGGCCGGTGCCTGCGGATCGGGTCTCTCGAGGAGCCGGGCGCGAACGGCGCGCGACGGCCGCCTAGACGCGCGCGGGGACGGCCGGGACCTCGGGGGCCGCGGCGACCGCGGCGCGCCGGCGCCGCCCGCGAGCCCGGGGGCGCCCTCCCGAGAGCCTCCGCTCGAGGCGGCCGGCGAAGATCGCGCCCGGGATCGCGATGACGGCGTACACGAAGGCTGCGGCGATGTACACGGACATGTACCGCCAGCTGATCGCGCCGCTGAGATACGCGGCGTGCATGATCTCCGCGACCGTGATCACGCTCGCGAGAGACGTGATGTGGAACATCGTGATCGTGAGGTTGACGAGCGGGGGGATCGAGATCCTCGCCGCCTGCGGCAGGATCACGAAGCGGAACCGGTCCGCGGGCCCGAGGCCGAGCGCGTCGGCCGCGTCCGTCTGCCCCGGCGGCAGCGCCGCGATGCTCGCGCGGATCATCTCGGCCGAGTACGCGGCCGCGGTGACGGTGAGCGCCACGACGGCGGCCGGCAGGGCGTCGAGCAGCACGCCGAGCTGCGGGAGCCCGCGGTACACGAGGTAGAGCAGCACGAGCGCCGGAACGCCGCGCCCGGTCTCCACGAGCACGATCGCGGTCCAGCGGATCCAGGCGTTGCGGGACTCGGAGAGGAGCGCCAGGAAGAACCCGAGCGGATACCCGATGACGCAGGAGGCGACGGTGAGGAGGATCGCCACAGCCAGGCCGGGGAGGAGATTCGGGACGTGCGTCGGCCAGTCCCAGAGCCAGGAGAAGTCGTTCACAGGACCGCGTACCTCCGGGTCAGGCGGGCGTGGATCACCCGCGACAGCGCGCCGAGGGGCACGCTGAGCGCCAGGTAGACCAGGCCCGCGAAGGCGAAGAAGGTGAGGCCGTCGCCGAAGTACTGCACCTGCAGGCCCGCGACGAAGGTGATCTCGGCGACGCCGATCGTCGAGGCGAGAGCCGATTCCTTGATGAGCCCCACGAGATAGGTGGCGACGGTCGGCGAGACGGCCCGGAACAGCTGCGGGAAGAGGACGTCCCGGGCCGTGCTCCACGGCCCGAGCCCGAGCGCCGCGCTCGCCTCCCACTGCCCCTGGGTGATCGCGTTCAGTCCGCCGCGGTAGATCTCGGCCATGCTCGCGACCGCGATGACGCTGAGCGTGATCATCGCGGACGCGACGGCCGTGAGCGTGATGCCGAGCTGGGTGATGCCGAAGAAGGCGATGAAGAGCCACACGAGCGTGGGCACGCCGCGCACGACGTGCACGAACGCCCAGTAGCACGCGCGGACGGGCGCGAAGCGGCTCCGGGAGAGCAGCATCACGGGTGCGCCGAGCACGATCCCGACCGCGCCCGAGACCGCGGTGAGGAGGACGGTCATGCCGGCCGCGAGGACGATGGCGAGCAGTGCTTCGCCCATGTCATCGCCCCAGCACCGCCGAGAGGAAGCGCTGGACGCGCTCGCTCCTCGGCTCGGTCATGATCTGCTCGGGCTGGCCCTGCTCCACGATCGCGCCGTCGACCATCACCACGACGCGGTTCGAGACGTGCCGCGCGAACTCCATCTCGTGCGTGGCGATGAGCATCGTCATGCCCGAGTCCGCGAGCTCCCGCATCACGCTCAGGATCTCGGCGCCGACCTCGGGGTCCAGCCCGGACGTCGGTTCGTCGAAGAGCATGAGCTCCGGGTCCATCGCGAGCGCTCGGGCGATCGCGATGCGCTGCTGCTGACCCCCCGAGCACTGGCTCGGGTACGCGTCTGCCTTCGCCGCGAGCCCCACCCGCTCGAGCAGCGCCCGAGCGCGATCCCTCGCCTCGGCCGGGGTGCGTCCGAGCACGCGCTTCTGCGCGAGCTCGATGTTCTCGGCGGCGGTGAGGTGCGGGAAGAGGTTGAACGACTGGAACACCATGCCGGCCTGGCGGCGCAGCCGCGCGACCTCCGCGCGCCTCGGAGGAGCCTCGCCGAACGAGAGCTCGTCGTCGCCGATCGCGAGCACCCCGGAGTCGGGGATCTCGAGCAGGTTCAGACAGCGCAGGAAGGTGCTCTTCCCGGCGCCGGAGGGGCCGATCACCGAGATGACCTCGCCCCGGCCGACGGCCAGCGACACGTCGTCGATGGCGCGGTGCGCGCCGAAGCGCTTGACGATCCGCTCCGCGTTGAGGAACGGCCGCAGGGTGGATCCGGTGTACGTCGTCGTTGACGTATCGATCATTGCCATGGGTGCTTCTCCTGTTCGGGCCTAGATCTCTCGGAACACTTCGTCGTAGAAGCGCAGCCAGTTCTCGCCCATGATCGCGGCGACCTCGCCCTCGTCGAACCCCCGCTCGCGGAGGCACTGCTCGGCGTTCGGGAACTGCGCGGGCGAGCGGAACCAGTCGAGCGGCGGCGTCGGACCGGGCTTCGACGCGCTCGAGGCGCCGTACTGGATCTCGCGGGCCCATCGGCCCTGCCGCATCCACTCGACGTACTCGAAGCCGCCGTTCTGGTCGAGGTCGGTGCCGATCCCGACGTGCTCGATCCCGACCCGGTCGACGGTCCAGGCGACGAGTTCGGACCACCGCTGCGGCGTCGTGTACTCCCCCACCAGGTTGCGGTAGACGGAGACGCCGATGACACCGCGGCGGTCGCGCAGCGCGTCGAGCACGCGGTCCGACTTGTTGCGGGGGTGCGGCGCCAGGCTGGCGGGGTTCGCGTGCGTGATGGCGACGGGCTGGCTCGACGCCTCGATGGCGTCGAGCGTGGTCCGCTCTCCGACGTGGGAGAGGTCGATCGCCATCCCGCAGCGGTTCATCTCCTGCACCACGTACGCGCCGTAGCGGGAGAGGCCGCTGTCGTGCGGCTCGTAGCAGCTGCCGCCGAGGTCGTTCTGGATGTTGTAGGTCAGCTGGCCGACGCGCGTGCCCATGCGGGCGAAGAGCTCGACGTAGCCGAGGCGCCCCTGCAGGAAGGACACGTTCTGGAATCCCAGGATGATGGCCGTGCGACCCGACTCGGCGATGCGCCGGATGTCGCTCGCGCGATAGGCGATCTCGACGAGGTCGGCGTTGTCCTCGGCCATGTC
The DNA here is from genome assembly GCF_053528595.1 of Leucobacter sp. Taxonomy (NCBI): domain Bacteria; kingdom Bacillati; phylum Actinomycetota; class Actinomycetes; order Micrococcales; family Microbacteriaceae; genus Leucobacter; species Leucobacter sp. Next base: position 55,339 of record NZ_JAIVPF010000040.1, read on the forward strand.
GCGCCACTTCACGATCTGGTCCATGGACTCGGTGGCGTCCTCCCAGAATCCGACCGTGACCGTGATGGCGCCGAGCCCGCCCGCGGCGACCTCCTCCAGGTACTGCCGGTTGCCGGGTCGTTCGGTCTCGAGCGGGGAGCAGAGCAGGCTGTCGACGTAGATCATCATTCTCCTCAGACGGATGCGGGGTGGTCGGTGTGCAGTGGGATGAAGTGGTCGGTATCGCGGTTCGGGTCGGCGGAGCGCTCGACCTCCTCGGGGTCGAAGAGCCGCGTCAGGCGCTGGCCGGGCACGTAGACGTCCTTGACGGTGCCGGTGTGCTGCCGGGACAGCGGCGTGTCCGGATAGAGACCGGCGTTGGCCGGGTAGTAGACGTTCCACCACTGCTGCGCGGGGACCTCGAGGCCGTCGAGGATCAGCGCGCGGAAGGCGGTGCGGTAGCGGGCGCGGGTGGCCTCGGGGTCCCCCGGGACGCGGGCGCGGTAGGCGCCGGGACCGGCCTCGTGGATCCGCTCGAGCTCGACGCCGACCCGCGCGAGCGCGAGAGCGAGCCCCGCCTCCGCGTGGTCCGGTGCGAAGTCCTCGAGCCGCACCTCGACGCCCGCCGCGGTCGCGGCCGAGGCGATCGCGTGCACGAGGACGTGGCCGACGACGTGCAGGCTCTGCCCGTGGCAGGCGAGCACGACGAGCCCCTCCGACGGCGCGACCGTCGGAGGGCGCCACTCGGGCGCCGATCCGTCGGGCGCGATCGAACGGGCGAGCGCGTCTCCGAAGCCGCGGGCCGCGGCATGATCCGCCACCAGCGAGGTGACGAAGAAGTCCCGCGCGCCGTGCCAGGATCCCTCGGGTACGCCCAGGGCCTGCATCGCGCGGCCCGAGGCGAGGCGGAGCTCGCGGAACTTCATCGTGATCCGCTCGCCCGAGGGGTGCTCCGGGGCGACGATGGCGCTCTCCCTGGGGGTGAGTGCGGGCAGCGCCGTCGCGCGCGCCCCGGCCCCTGCGGCCGGCGCCGCGGCCCCGGCCGATCCGGCCGCGCGGTAGGTCCACCACCAGGTGTCCGAGTGGGCCGACGCGAGCTCGTCGCGGAAGGGCGCGCCGTCGAAGATGAGGCCGAGCACCGACCGGTTGAGGAAGTCCTCGGTGCGGTCGAGCCCGTGGACGAACGCGTTCATGAGGCGCACGAGCCAGACCGGCACGAAGTCGATGTCGTGGGGGTCGGCGTACGGCACCGCGTACGGCAGGCCCCGCAGCGCGAGCGCGGAGCGCGCCATGTGCTCGAGGTGGGGGTGCTCGGCGAGGATCGCCCCCACCGGGGCGTCCGGATCGCTCGCGTCGAGGACGCGGAGGAGTTCGCGGGCGCGCGACGGGTAGTTCGGGATCACCTCGTGCGCCCCCGGGACCTCCTCGGCGGGGCCCGACCGCGGCTCCTCGGCGGCGCGGGACTGGTACCAGGTGCGGTCCCGGTGGTCGGGATCGTTCAGCGGCAGCTCGAGCGCCCACCCGAAGGTCTCGGCGAGCGCCTCGCGGATCGTGCCCGCCGGCGTGCGCGGGTCGAACTCGAGCGTCTCCTCGAACACGAGCCGCTGCTGCATCAGCTCGTCGGCGTGATCCGGCACGAGCTCGATCAGCAGCGTGTTCAGCGTGTGGAGCGCCTCCGGGGACACCCGGGTGCCGACATAGCGGTGCGCCGCGGCGAGCAGGGTCTCGGCCGGCCCGCGCGCGAGCTCTCCGCGGCGGGCTGCGCGCACGACCGCGCGGATCCGGCGCAGGTCGGCGGCGAGCTGCTTGCCGGTCGTGAACACGCGGTACTGCGTGTCCTCCAGCACGCGGTACTGGATCGTCCGGTCGAGGAGCGATTCCAGGCGGTCGAATCGGGGATCCCCCGGCTCCAGCGGGAGCTCGAGCACGTGCCGCAGCACCTCGACGGTCAGCGCGATGTAGGAGTGGATGAGGACGGGCCGGTTGTAGACGAACATGACGAGGCCGAGCGCCGAGCCGTTGCCGACGCCGATGTGGCGGCGCACCTCCGGCGCCAGGCGCACGGCGGCGCCGGGCGCGTCGAGCCTCGCGAGCTCCTCGACCACGTCGACCGAGAGCTCGCGCATCAGATAGGCCGAGAGCATCTGGGCGTGGTACGAGACCGCGAGCGGATGCTCGCCCGAGATGGCGGGGAACGACACCGATCCGAAGGTGCCGTTGCCGTCGAGGCCGGTGTTCCGCATCAGGTAGCCGACCCGCTTCACCTCCGCGGCGTCGGGCTGCCGGCCCGACGCGAGCGAGTCGCGGACGTGCCGGAAGAGGCGCAGGCTCTGGTTGGAGCGCATCCAGATCAGCGTGCCCTCGGGAGCGCGGCCCTCGTAGAGCTTCGGCAGCTCGGCCTCCGACGCCCCGATCTGCGCATCGGTCGCGATGCCGTCGATCAGCGTCCCCATCATGTCCCAGGAGGTCCCGATGATGCGGCCGGTACGGTTCGCGCCGCGCGGCTCGCGCAGCCACGCGGCGAAGGTGATGCTGCCGCGGGGCGTCGTGATCGTGTATCTCGCCGAGCCGTTGCCGCGCGCGTCGAGCCGGAGCTCGTCGCGGTCGATCCGCCATCCCTCGCGCAGCATCTTCGCCAGGAAGCTCCGCGATGCGCTCAAGCGGTTCGGCTGCATCGCGCCGAGGCTCCGCGGATCCATGATCCGGTCCGGCGAGAAGACCTCGTCGAGATAGGGGTTCCGCATCGCATTCGCTCCGATCGTCATCGATTCCGGGTGGTCGAATCTTCCGAGTGATTAATGATTATTTAATCCTCATTCAGATATGCTAAACATACTAGGGACGGCCCCGGGGGCCGTCAAGCATCCGGCGGAAAGATCTCGGCTACTGTGGATTCACCTCGGGCGAACCGCTCACGCCGAGCACGCATCGGCGAATCCTCGCCGCTGCCGCCGGCCCAGTCATCGCCCTGCGCCCCCTGAACGGAGAGAGATCTTGTCGGGACCCACCACCCTGCAGTCCGTCGCGAAGACGATCCGCGCGCTCGAGGTCTTCCCGCGGCTCGGGCGCACGACGCTCGCGCTGTCGGAGATCGCCGAGGCGCTCGGATGGAGCCGGCCCGCCACGCACCAGTACCTCACGACCCTCGTGCACTCCGGCTGGGTGCAGCAGGACTCACGCCGCCAGTATCGCCTCTCGGTCCGGGCCGCGGCCTTCGGCCGCTTCGCGACGGCGCACGCCGGTGTGCCCGAACCGGTCACGCGCCGCATGCGGGAGCTCGTGTCGCACCTCGGGGAGGCCATCTCGTTCGCCGTGCGCAACGGCGACGCCGCGCTCATCGTCGAGCGCTACGAGCCGGAGCGGCCGCTCTCCGTGCGACGCGAGGCGGAGCTCCTGCTCCCCCTCCACTCGACCTCGGGCCAGGTGCTGCTGGCCTTCGACCCGCACGCGACCGACGAGGAGCGCCGCCCGCACGCCGAGGCGATCGAGGAGATCCGGACGCTGGGCTACTCGCTGCACCGGGCGATCTGGATGGGCGACGCGATCGAGGTGGTCGCGGTGCCGGTCATGCAGAGCGGCGAGTGCCTGGGAGCCCTCAGCGTCATCGCCCCCGAGGGCCGCATGGAGATCGAGGTCGCGATCGAGGAGCTGCTGGCCGCGAGCCGCGAGCTCGAGGCGGAACTGACCGAGGACCCGGGCGACTGACGGAGGGCCGCGACCGCGCGTCGGAGGCCCCGTCTACACTGACCGCATGACCGAGACCATCACCCCTGACGATCTGCTGGCGCTGCGCATGCGCGCCCTCGGGCTGACGCCCGAGGGCCGAGCGAGCGGGCCCTCGGGAGCCGGGCCCGGCGAAGGTTCGGGATCCGACCGCGTGGCCGCGGTCGCGCGCCACATGCTCGCGCTGCAGGGCCAGGACTGGCGATCCTCCCGCTGGGCGCTCGGGGTGCGCGCGGCGAACCTCGCCGGCGGCGGAGTGACGCTCGCCGACGTGGCGGCCGCCTTCACCGAGGGCCGGGTGGTGCGCACGTGGCCGATGCGGGGCACGATCCACGTGGTGCCCGCGGAGGACATCGGGTGGATGCAGGCGGTCGCCGGCACGAGGCCGCTCGCGGGCGCGGCGAAGCGCCGCGAGGTGCTCGGCATGAGCGACGGTGCGCTCGAGCGGCTGGTCGAGACCTCGCTGCAGGCGCTCCGCGGCGGCGCCGGCCTCGACCGCGACGGGCTCGCGGCCGCCTGGACCGAGGCGGGCGTCGAATGGCGGAGCAACTGGCGGTACCACGTCATCTGGTGGCTGTGTCAGAACGGGCTCGCCGTGTTCGGACCGACCGATGGCGCGGTCGAGCCCCGCCTCGTACTGGCGGAGGAGTGGATCCGTGATCCGCGCACCCCGGACGACCCCGCGGCCGAGCTCGCGGCGCGCTACGCCGCCGCGCGAGGACCCGTGCGCGCGAAGGACCTGGCGTGGTGGGCCGGCATCACCGTCTCCGATGCCACGCGGGGGCTCGAGGCCGCCACCGAGGCGGGCCGGCTGGCGCGCGTCCGGCTCGCCGGCACCGCGGGAGCCGCCGGCGCGCTGTGGGCTCCCGCCGAGCTGCTCGGCTCGGCGGTCTCCATCCCCGACTGGCTGCTGCTCCCCTCGTTCGACGAGCATCTGCTCGGCTACGCCCTGCGCGACGCGCAGCTGGATCCCGCGCACTTCGAGCGCATCGTGCCGGGTCGCAACGGCATGTTCCTCGCGACCGCGGTGCATCGGGGACGGGTCGCCGGCACCTGGCGGAGAATCGCCCGCAAGGGCGGCGGCATCGAGGTCGCCCCGCTCCCCGGGGCCGGGATCGACACCGCTGCGCTCGCCGGGGAACTCGCGAGGTGGTCGGCGTTCCACGGGCTCGAGCCGGGCCCCGTCGAGCTGAGCGCGGTCGAGCCGGCTGATCGCATCGAGCCCTAGGATACGGTCATGGAACTCGAGCTCATCGCCGTCGCGGCCGTCATCATCCTCGTCGGCGCCTCGATCGTGGGCAGCAAGATCCGCGTCGCCGCCCCGCTGCTGCTCGTGGTGCTCGGCATCGGCATCGGCTACCTCCCCTTCGTGCCGCTCGTCGAGGTGGATCCGGAGATCATCCTCGTGGTCGTGCTGCCGCCCCTGCTCTACGCGGCGGCGGTCAACGTGCCGATCATCGACTTCCGGCGCAACTTCCGCCCGGTGATCGGGCTGTCCGTGGTCCTGGTGATCATCTCGGCCGTGGTCGTGGGCTTCCTCGTGCACTGGATCGTGCCCGCCATCCCGCTTCCGGCGGCGATCGCGCTGGGCGCGGTCATCAGCCCCACCGACGCGGTCGCGGCGACCTCCATCGGCAAGCGGCTCGGCATGCCCGAGCGCGTGGTGTCGATCCTCGAGGGCGAGAGCCTGGTGAACGATGCCACCTCGCTGGTGCTGCTCAAGACCGCGATCGCAGCGACCGCGGGCAGCTTCGCGCTCTCCACCGCCACCGGATCGTTCTTCTTCTCCGTGGCGGTGGCGATCGCGGTCGGCCTGGCGGTCGGCCTCATCACCGTGTGGATCCGCTCGAAGCTCACGAGCCCCGTGCACGACACGATCATCTCGTTCATCGTGCCCTTCGTCGCGTTCGTGCCCGCCGAGGAGCTGCAGGCGTCGGGGGTGCTCGCCGTCGTCGTGACGGGCCTCTACACCGGCCATCACGCCTCCAGGCGCTTCAGCGCCTCCGCTCGCATGAACGAGCGACTCAACTGGCGCACCGTGCAGTTCCTGCTCGAGAACGGCGTGTTCCTCGTGATGGGGCTGCAGCTCCACTCCCTCGTCGAGCAGGTCGGCGAGAGCGAACTGAAGCTCGAGCACATCGGACTGCTCGCGCTCGCGCTCGTCGCGATCCTGATCATCTGCCGCGCCGGCTTCGTGACCCCGCTCATCGCGGGCATGCGCGGGGTGACCCGCCAGTACGAGCGGCGCAACGCGGGCTATGCGCAGCTCAACGAGCGCGTGCAGAGCTCCGGGATCGCCGAGAAGCCCGACGGCCGCATGCGCGACCGGCTGCGCCGGCTCGACATCCGCACGAGACGCTCGGCCGCCGATCTCGAGCACGAGCGCGAGCAGCAGCTGGGCTGGCGCGACGGGGTGGTGCTGTCGTGGAGCGGGATGCGCGGCGTGGTCACCCTGGCCGCGGCGCAGTCCATCCCCACGACGGTGCCCTACCGGCCGCAGATCGTGCTCGCCGCGTTCGCGGTCGCCGTCGTCACCCTGCTCCTGCACGGCCTCACCCTGCCCGCGCTCATCCGCAGGCTCTGGCCCGACGGCGCCGGCTCCGGCGGCGAGAAGGCGGAGCTCGCCGCGCTCAGCCGGGACCTCACCGAGGCCGCCGACGACGCCATCGCCGAGGCGGTCGCCGACAGCACCGCGAGCGCCCAGGCCGGCCAGGAGAGCCAGCCGAGCCAGGCGCAGGAGACCTCGGGGGCGGGTGCGGCGGAGGAGGCCGAGCAACGGGAACAGCGGGCGGCAGAGGCCGCCGAGGCTGCGGACGCGGCCGCTCGGAAGGCGAGGGCCAGCGCCCGCAGCGCGCTGCTCCCCATCGCGGTCGCTGCGGCCCCCACGGCCCCGCTCGACGTGCAGGGGCCCGAGACGCCCGGGCAGATGTACCAGCGCCTCGCCCGCGTCGCGCTCGAGGCGCAGCGGGAGGCGCTGCTCGAGGAGCGGGCGATCGGGCGCTACAGCTCCCAGGCGCTGCGCGCCGCCGAGCTCGCGCTCGACGCCTACGAGACCCGGCTCACGCCCCCGACCGCGCACTGACGACGCGGCTGGCGCCGCCGCTCACCCGCTGGCGAAACCGAGCCCGATGTTCGAGGCAGAGCGCATCGTCGGCGCCGAACGCCTCGGGCCGGAACAATCTGCTCCGTCTCGCGGGCGCCCCGGGCCGGGACGGGGCGTACCGGGGCCGGGACGATCCGGTCGCGCGTCAGGCGAACTCGGCACCCGCGGCTGCCAGCTCCTTGAGCGCGGCGACGGAGCTCTCGGGCGCCACACCCGCCACGAGGTCGGTGAGCACCCGCACCCGGATCCCGAGCCCGAGCGCGTCGAGCGCCGACGCCCGCACGCAGTAGTCCGTCGCGATGCCCGCGAGATCGAGCCGTTCGACGCCGTGCTCCGCGAGCACCTCGGCGAGCGGGCGCCCGTCGGTCGTCTCGCCCTCGAAGGCCGAGTACGCCGGCTCCCCCATGCCCTTGCGCACGTGCACGTCGACGCGATCGATGTCGAGCGCGGGGTGGTACTCGGCGCCCTCCGAGCCCCTGACGCAGTGCACCGGCCAGGTGCTCGCGTAGTCGGGATCGGCGTCCGCGGCCGCGAAGTGACCGCCGTTGTCGCCGTCGGAATCGTGCCAGTCCCGCGAGGCGATCACCAGCGCGTAGTCCTCCGAGGAGCGCAGCAGCTCGCTGACGCGCTCGGCGACGGCCGCGCCGCCGCTCACGCCGAGCGCACCGCCCTCGGTGAAGTCGTTCTGCACGTCGACGATCAGCAGTGCTCGCGCCATGGTCCCGCGTCCCTCCGTCGCTCCGGGGCTCCGCCGCCCCGGGTGTCCGCCACCAGCCTACGGACGCCGCAGGATCCCGGCCACCCGTCGCAGCGGCTCAGGATTCGACGCGCACCGGGTTCTGGTGGTGACTGAAGACGATGCTCGTGCGGGTCGACGACACCGCCGGGTGCGCCGAGAGGTGCTCCATCACGAAATCGCGCACGTGGTCGGAGTCGCGGGCGGCGAGGTGGATGATGAAGTCCTCGACCCCGCCGAGGAAGAAGAGCTGCATCACCTCGGGCAGCGCCCGCAGCTCGTCGCTCAGCTCCGCGATCCGCTGCCGCGCGCCGGAGCGCACGGTCACGCTCACGAGCACCTCGAGGCCGAGGCCCATGGCGCGGGGATCGACGCTCGCCGTGAACCCCGTGATGATCCGTCGCGCCACGAGGCTCCGGACGCGGGCGATGCAGGTCGACGCCGCGACCCCCACCCGCTCGGCGAGCTCGGCGTTGGTGATGCGGCCGTTCGCCTGCAGCTCCTCCACGATCTTGCGATCGACGTCGTCGAGGTCCGCCTCAGGGCGCAGATTCTTCGATCCATCGGACATCACGCACCACCTTTCGCTTCGATTTCTTCCATAATAGCGACTACTTCCGAAGAGAATTCGCGCTTTTTTCGCGGAATACGAATATGCTGCACAATCGAGTCATCCTGACAACGTTCGTCGCAGCCGCGGCGCGCCTCCGTCGGGCAGACGATCACACCCCGCATTCAACATCTCTGGAGCAGATCATGCGCGTCGGTATCCCTACCGAAATCAAGAACAACGAGAACCGCGTCGCCATCACGCAGGCCGGTGTCTTCGAGCTGGCCCGCCGCGGCCACGAGGTGCTCGTGCAGGCCGGGGCCGGCCTCGGCTCGGCGATCACCGACGCCGAATACGCCGCTGCCGGCGCGAAGATCGTCGAGGGCGCAGAAGATGTGTGGGCGCAGGCCGACATGATCCTCAAGGTCAAGGAGCCCATCGCGGCCGAGTACGACAAGCTGCGCAAGGGCCAGGTGCTCTTCACCTACCTGCACCTCGCCGCCGACAAGACCCTGACCGAGAAGGTGCTCGAGTCGGGCACCACCGCGATCGCCTACGAGACCGTGCAGGTGGGTCGCGCGCTGCCCCTGCTCGCCCCGATGTCCGAGGTCGCGGGCCGCCTCTCCGCGCAGGTCGGCGCGTACTCGCTCATGAAGGCCAACGGCGGCCGCGGCGTGCTGCTCGGCGGCGTCACCGCGACCCGTCGCGGCAAGGTCGTCGTCATCGGCGGCGGCGCCGCCGGCGAGCAGGCCGCCCGCATCGCCTACGGCATGGGCGCCGACGTCACGATCATCGACATCTTCATCCCCCGCCTCAAGCAGCTCGAGGACGAGTTCAACGGTCGTATCCAGACCCGCACCTCGAACGCGCACAACATCACCGAGGCGCTCAAGGACGCCGACCTCGTGATCGGCTCCGTGCTGATCCCGGGCGAGAAGGCCCCCAAGCTCGTCACCGACGAGATGGTCGCGCAGATGAAGCCGGGTTCGGTGCTCGTCGACATCGCCATCGACCAGGGCGGCTGCTTCGAGAACTCGCGCCCCACCACGCACGACGATCCCACCTTCCAGGTGCACAACTCGATCTACTACTGCGTGGCGAACATGCCCGGCGCGGTGCCCGAGACCTCGACCGCGGCGCTCACCAACGCCACCCTCCCCTACGTGGTCGCGCTCGCCGACAAGGGCTGGGTCTCCGCGCTGCAGGCCGATCCCGCGCTCGCGCTCGGCCTCAACGCCCACGACGGCGTGCTCACCTTCAAGGGCGTCGCCGACGCCTTCCCGGAGCTCGCCTACTCGAGCGTGGAGGACGTGCTCGCGGCGAACGCGTAAGCGCGAAGGCGTACGCTGGATCCCATGGATCTGAAGTTCACGTTCGGAGGGGCGTCACCCGATCACGGCCATGCGGCCCATGATCGCGGTGACGCCCCTTCGGGTATTCCGCTGCCCTTCTCGACCACTCCGATCGCCTCCTCGAGCGGCGTGCTCGAGGTGCGGGTGCGCCGCGCGGGAGAGGCGCTCGTCGCCGAGGCGGTGTCGGGCGACGGCGTCGTCTACTGCAGCGCCGAAGTACGGGCCGGCGAGGGGGATGCGTCGGCGCTCGCCCGCGCGACGCGCTCGGCGCTGTCCCGTTCCGTCGCCGCGCTCGAGGGGCCGCTCGCGGAGTCCGTGAGCGCGGTGGTGCTGGATCTCGGCGACGACGGGCCGGTGGCGCTGCGGGAGCTGGGCATCGCGATCGACGCGGCGCAGGATCCCTCGGCAGTCGTCGACGAGGCGCTGCAGCGCCGCATCGGCGTCGCGGCGGGCACCCCGATCCGGTTCGCGGTCTGAACGGCCGGAGCACCCGTCGGGGAGCTCGGCCGCATCAGCCCGCCTGGAAGCGGATGATGCGCTCTAGCGCCTCGGCCACGGCGGCCTCGCCCGCCGCGTAGGAGAGCCGCACCGCGCGATCCCCCGCGATCGGGTCGAAGTCGACCCCCGGCACGACGGCGACGTCGGCGCCCTCCAGCAGGGCGCGCGCGTAGCGCACGGAGTCGCCGAAGCGCTCCAGCTGGGGGCCGAGGTCGGAGTAGTAGTAGAACGCGCCGTCCGAGGGCGCCGCCGTGCCCCAGTGCAGCCGCGGGGCGGCGTCGAGGATCAGGGCCCGGGCCCGGGCGAAGCCGTCGACCACCGCGTCCCGCTCGGCGTAGCTCTCGTCGGTGAAGGCCGTCAGAGCGAGCTCCTGAGCCGGTGCCGGGGGCGAGAGCGCGAAGTTGGAGGCGAGCGCCTCGAACGGCGCGACGAGCGCCGGCGGCAGAACCGCCCACCCGAGCCGCCAGCCGGTCATGCCCCAGTACTTCGAGAACGAGTTGATGACCACCGTCTCGGGGTCGAGCTCGCGAGCGGTCACGCCGCGGCGATCGGGATCGCCGGGCGCCGGGAAGGTGATGCCGTGGTAGATCTCGTCGCTGATGAGGCGCACGCCCCGGCCGGCGCACCAGGCGGTGAGCTCCGTCAGTTCGGCGCGGCCGAGCATGGTGCCCGTCGGGTTGGCGGGAGAGGCGATGACGAGCCCGGCGAGCGGGCCGTGCTCGGCCACGGCCGCGTCGAGCAGCTCGGGGGTCGGCTGGTAGCGCGTGGCCGAGCCGGTGGGGATCTCGACGACCTGCACACCGAGCGCCGCGAGGATGTTGCGGTAGGCCGGGTAGCCGGGGCTCGCGAGCGCGACCCGGTCGCCGGGGTCGAAGGCCGCGAGGAAGACGAGCTGGAAGGCGCCGGAGGATCCGGTCGTCACGGCGACGGTCGCGGGATCCACCTCGACGCCGTACCAGGAGCGGTAGTGGCCGGCGATCGCCTCGCGCAGCGGAGCGGTGCCGAGCGGGCCGGTGTAGCCGGCGGGCTTCAGGGTTCCGGGCGTCGGCCGGGCGCTGGGCTCGCCGGCGCAGAGGGAGACCACGTCTCGCCCCGCGGCGCGGCGCTGCGCGATCTCGTCGGTGATGCGCATCACCTCGAAGGCGGGGATGTGCGACCGCTCCGACGCGGCGAGCGGCGGGAGCGGGGTCCCGGGATCCAAACGGCGCGACGGCGGTGTCTTGAAGGGGCCTCCGGGTCTCATCATGCCTCCACGTTAGCCGGACGGACGGCCGAGGCGTCGAGATGCCGCAGGAAGATGATCAGCCAGGCGAAGATGACGCCCGCCGCCACCAGTTCGAAGGCGGCGAGGTTGTAGTACTGGACCGGCCAGAACAGGATCGCCGAGACCGCGATCGCGATGAGCGTGACGTCGGAGAAGAGCATGAAGGCGCGCGAGAAGCCGTCGAGCAGCCAGCGCAGGCCGATGAGCAGCGCGCCGAAGGCCACCGCCATGCCGGTCGCGAAGCTGTTGTGCACGACGAGGCTCACGTTCACGGGCACCGCACCCACGCCGGCGAGGCACGCGCCGATGAGCACGAACGCCCAGCCCACCAGCCGCACGTCGCGGGTGCGGCTGGGCGCGGCGGACGCCGCCCAGGCCTCGAGCGACGGTGCCATGAGGGTGGCGAGCGAGGCGAGCAGCATGCCGCCGACGATGAGCGTGGCGTTGAAGACCGCGCCGCTGAACCCCGCGCCCGCCCCGAGCTCGCTGAAGTGCAGCTTCCACCACTCCGCATCGCTCGTCGTCAGCATGGCGACCACGATGCCGCCCGTCATGAACACCGCGAGCAGGCTCGACAGCCGGGAGGCGGTCACGTCGCCCGCCGAGAGCGTCGCCGCGTACGCCGACGCCGCCCCGACCACCACCACG